>NZ_CAWUDN010000077.1:0-37623 GCF_963920915.1 Nostoc sp. PCC 9305 | reverse complement strand
CAATATCGTATTTGGGTACTCCAATATCGTATTTGGGTACTCCAATATCGTATTTGGGTACTCCAATATCGTATTTGGGTACTCCGATATCGTATTTGGGTACTTCAATATCGTATTTGGGTACTCCGATATCGTATTTGGGTACTCCGATATCGTATTTGGGTACTCATTTGTTATAAATGCTTGCACCTTAGTAACAACAGTTTGTTTATTTCTAGCAAATGGTTAAGCAAACCTGATTAGTATAGAAGTTACCATAACAAATGGCTCCGCTTGGTTTTTTTAGCTCATGCCTTTTGCTTGTTAGCTTTAATTATAAAGTTATATCAGTGGCAGTAAACCGTAGACTAAGCAATTGCCATGCTTCAGTAAGTGTAGGTTCATGAGTTCAACAAACCTCTCCCTGCCTTGAACCATTTTTGAATTTTGACAAATTAATACAAGGAGTTTTAGGTGACAAAAAGCAATAAAAAAAAGGCTATTGCTCAAGCTATTTCTACAGCCATTGCTCTGGGTTGGGTGATAATGCAAGTGGAATCAGCACAAGCTGCTATCTTGACGGTGAACAATCTCAATGACAATGGCGTTGGCTCGTTGCGAAATACGATCAACATTGCAAGTAACAATGATGTGGTAGAGTTCTTATTGGGCAGTAATCCTAGTACAATTACACTGACAAGTGGGGCACTTGCCATCGCAAAAAATCTCACTATTAATGGCCCAGGTGCTAACTTACTTACCATCAGTAGTAATAATCACTTCCCCGTGTTAGACATTAACGCCGCGAATGTTACATTTTCTGGGCTTGCGATCGCTGGTAATATCAACGCTTACAATTCTAGTAATCTAACGTTTACCGATAGCACCATCAGCGGCGACGATGTGAATATAGATGGTAACTTAACACTTATCAATAGCACTATCAACAGTGAGAATTTGGCGATCAATGGTGGACTAACGGGAAGCAATGATAGTAATGTAACAGTTCTCAGTAGTACCACCATTGGCGGCAATTTAACCAGATATAGTGGCAATTTAACTATCTCTACTGGCAACCTGCAAATTAACGCTAGTAGCAATAATTCAGGATCAGCAGGTAGTTTAACTGTTACAGCCGATAGTGTTGTCGTAGTAAGTGGTAGTCAGGTAACGATACCCATTAGCACCAGCGGCAATTCTGGGCAAACTAACAGTGGTAGCCATAATTCAGGTTCAGCAGGCAACATAACTATCAACTCTGGTACTTTGATATTGAACCCTGGTGCTATTATATCGAAACCAGTACCCGAACCAAGTGCGATCGCTGGTACTATACTTGCTGGTAGTCTGGTTTGGCTAGTGAAGAGAAAGCAAGTAGTATTTTGCAATGCGAAGGTATAATTAGTTATTAAAATAAATTTGTAGATGAAATAGTTTAAATAATTAGCCCGCACAGACGGGCTAATTAGTTTATGGGCAATTAGTTGGACATAATATCAATTACCTGAAACTAAAATAATTCCAGGAACCTTTATTAAGCCTCGACTTTTACACCCTTCCAGAAAGCCACATAACCTTCAATATTCTTAGCCTTCTCCTTGGTACTGGGATAATACCAAGCAGCATCTTTATTGGTTTGCCCCTCAACTTCGATACTGTAGTAACTGGCAACACCTTTCCAAGGACAAGTAGTGTGGGTGTTGCTTTCAGTAAAGTACTGCTTGTTAATGGTGTCAACAGGGAAATAATGGTTTCCCTCGACAACTACAGTATTATCACTCTCGGCTAAAACAACTCCATTCCAAATTGCTTTCGGCATAAATGACTTTGTAAATAAACTATACATATAATATTTTGACACTATCAGCTTATTTGTAGTGAATTTATGGAACCGTGACGCTGCCAAAATAGTTCAGAAGTCATGATGAGGCAATGAATTACAGGATTTTCCTCTAGATATTAATTACAATCACTTTTATTTATCAATTTGAACATTAAAAGCATTTGCTTACATCATAAAGATTTTCTAGCATATTGGTATGGAAAGTTAATTAGCCAAAACAAAGTTGGATTTCGGTTGATAGCCTTAAGCAAAAAATATCTAAATATGGAAGCAATGCTTGCAGTGAGCTACGTTAAGGCACTTTCTAAAAACGCTTGTTAGCTAAAATTTCATTTAGCATATATTTGCATCTTCAAACTTCTGAATAAACCTTCTCAGATGTCCAATTTATCCAATTTGGGTGAATTTGACTAACCCGTTTTGGTAATTAAAAAATCAACCCATCAGATGAACTAAAAGGTAAATTTTATTACTAGAGAATACTGATTGCAATTGCATTTTGATCTAATTGAGGATAACTCTATGAAATTCACAAATTCGCTAACTTCTGCACATATTATTGCTTGGATTAACTCTATGCCTAAAATCACTTGCTTTCATCAAGCCAAAAATCACAATAGTCCATCAATAAACACAGCCGTAAACTCTGAAACTTCTGCTAGCTATTCCACGAATGCAAATTATCTCAAACCCTTTGATACTGCTTCTATTGCTTATTACATGATGGGTTTTGGTAATTTTGAATGAGCTAAGTTACTTCTGGGCTTCTAAGGTGTAGCTTATATCATTTTGTCAATTACAGTTTTTTCCAAAGTACTCCATTTTTCCCTATAGCAATTCTCTTAAAAGCTTAGTATTCAAAGTTTTAGAGAATTGTTTAACTCAATTTTCTGAGTAATAAATGAACAAAAAAGATGACCTAATCATCAGAGCTTGAAATTGCTAAAAAAGAAGACTCTATTAATTTAAAACACTAATTCATCTCTACCAAGGATAAAATCATGAAATTCACAACCTTGCTCAATTCAGCACTTATTATTACTTCCATTGCTTTTATACCTGGAATTGCTGGCGCTCAAACAGTTAATACTAACAATGGCGGTGGACAAATAAATACAGATGTCAACACTAATACTTTAGGTAAAAATCCTACAGATGCCAAATATCTGCAACCCTTCAATGTTGCATTTCTCGCTTATCAAGGTTACTTAAGAGAGCAGGGTATTCCCAGTGGGGGCACTTTGTTATTCAGATACCAAACCGGATACTTGACTGCGAAAGATGTGGTTAAGGCTGCTATCAAGGCTAATAAGTTACCATCGGAAGTTTTGAACGATCGAGGTTACGTCAACGCAGTCGAGTTACAGATGAAATCATTTGGCGATATTAATGATTCACTCTAGACAATTTAGGGGTGCTGGAATCCATCTTTGCATCTCCCTATAACTCTAGACGCGATAAATCGCCGTCTCTACAATAATCAGTCTTTCGTCTTGACGGCGATTTATCCTGCTTTTAATTTGATTAGATTTGAAAGGAAGTCGCATACGGAGTTAGAATAACTGAAAATATGAGGAGAATCAAAGTTTGTGGCGAATATATCCCACATCCCCAAATTACCCATACCACCGTCTCTTTTGGGGTCAGAAGTTGGTTCTTTTACTGAGTATACAGTTACTCAACGAATGCCTGCGATCGCTCGCAAAGTTATCGCTGAAAATAATTTCTCATCTGAAATTAATACCAGCTTAGAAAATCTGGCTAAAGAATTGCCAGCAGGATATGTGCAACCTCTTTTAAATAAGACTGCTGTAGATTTTTCAGCCTGGAATACATATCTAGAATTATATAAAGGTCAGCGTTGGCTAGATGTTCCTTGGTTTTTTGCCGAAACTTATTTTTTTCGGTTGATTCTAGAAATTACCAATTATTTTCGCCCTGGTGTATCGCAAGGTGTCGATCCATTTGAGTTACAAAAGTCTCAAAGTTTGGAAGCATCCCTAGATTCGATTATTCTACTGTGCGATCGCGCTAACAATTGGTTAAATCATTCCCAACTGAAGGGAGAATCAAATCAAGAAGCTTTAATAGCATTGTTATATTTTGCTTTATGGGGAAATCGAGTTGACTTGAGTTTATGGTCAGCATCCGAGAGCGATCGCAGTCGTTTTGATATTCAAACCCAACTAGCTCATATTTTAGTAAATGATGCCTCCCAAGTCACGGAATTATTAATCAACTCTCAAGGGAGACGGATTGATTTTGTTGTAGATAATGCTGGTTTTGAACTTGTTTGTGATTTATTTTTAGTAGATTTTTTGTTAAGTAGCGGATTGGCTAATCGGGTTTACCTACACTTAAAGCCACATCCGACTTTTGTATCTGATGCCATGATTAAGGATGTACATTACACAAGAAGTTTTTTAGCCGCTACTGGAAATCAACAACTTACATCTTTTACCCAAAGACTCCAAGACAATATTGCATCAGGGCGTTTAGTACTATCTGAAGATTACTTTTGGACATCGCCTTTAGCCTTTTGGGAAATACCCAACTCCCTCAAAAATGAGTTAGCCAATGCGAGTTTGGTTATAGTCAAAGGAGATGCCAATTATCGCCGATTATTAGGCGATCGCCATTGGAATTTTACCACCAACATTGCAGATATAGTTTGCTACCTACCCGTGCCAATGGTAGCTCTACGCACCCTAAAGTCAGAAGTAGCAGTTGGTTTGAAACCAGAAGTTATTGAGAAAGTAGCAAAATCTGACTCTTCTTGGTTGACAAATGGACAGTGGGGTGTGATTCAGTTGGTGGTTTAGGAAATTGTGAAAAATCGAGATAATTTGTAAAATAAGTATACGTATCTTCACTACTTATAGGGTCGTCTACTCTACCCGTATCATTACAACCAGCTTAGGATAGACTAGAAAAACTTTCTAAGGAAAATGGTAGAAAAAATCACAGCTGTGTTTAATGGCCAAGTGTTCTATCCGGCTGAACCGATCGCACTGCCAATTAATACCCGCGTGCGAATCAGTATTGAAATTTTACCGCCAAGCGAATATGAAACGGTATCATTTTTGCAAACGGCGCGATCGCTCAACCTTGAAGGCCCGCCTGATTGGTCTGCCAATATAGATAAATATTTGTACAGTAAATAAACTTTTCATGCATTCTGAAGTCTTTCTTGATACATCATTTGCCATTGCCTTATCTGCACCGAGCGATCGCTTGCATGACCGAGCCTTACATCTGGCTAAAATGTTACAAGCAGCAGAAACTCGTTTGGTGACAACACAGGCGGTGATGTTGGAAATTGGCAATGCCTTATCCCAACAACCTTATCGTCAGGCGGCAATCATATTATTAAATTCTCTAGTAGCAGACTCCAAAGTAGAAATTGTTCCCCTTTCCCAAGAACTCTACGAACGTGCTTTCGAGCTATATCGCGAACGAACAGAGAAAGAATGGGGATTTGTCGATTGCATATCTTTTATTGTCATGCAATATAGCGGCATCACTGAAGCACTGACCGCCGATGAGCATTTTCAACAAGCAGGCTTTCGAGCATTACTGCGAGAAAATTTGCCCTAAGGATTGGGCATTGAGCATTAGACATGGTACATGGGGGAATGGCACTAAGAAAAGCTATAAGCTTTGCCCTAACTGGTTCCCAGCCTCCAGGCTGGGAACCCATTCTCGGAAGCTCCGCCTCCAGTGGCTTGACCAGAGGCAGAGCCTCTGGGAATACATTCCCAGTCTTTAGACTGGGAACGAGATGAAATAAGCCTTTCGGCTTTTCTTAGTGCTATTCGGACATTGGGCATTGGTTATTCACAAATGACTAATGACTAATGACAATTAAATATTTCGTTACAATCGGTGTGTGCGTTAGGCATTCAAGAGTTATCAGCCATGAAATTGATTTCCGATCCACCGATTCCTGTGAAAATTCAAAAGATGAAGGAACGGGTGCGGTGGATGCATCCAAGTTTTGTGCAACGGGGAATTGACCAAACCAGTCTAGTTATTGACGATCGCAGGCAAGATAATCCAGAATTTTCCTTTATGGTTATCGGTGATTCCGGCACTAAATCTCATTCTCGACAGCACCCCCAACGAAAAGTTGCCGAACTGATGCTGCCTCACCGCGATGATTGCAGCTTTGTGTTGCACACTGGCGATGTAATCTATGTGGTGGGTTCCCAAGAATATTATTCAACAAACTTTATTGAGCCTTACCGGGAATTTCTTGTCGGTGGTGACAATCCGAAAAGCATTCCTTATGACCGTATGGTGTTTAATCTGCCGTTCTTGCCAGTACTTGGTAATCATGATTACTACGATGTGCCGTTGATGTACCGTTTATTTACTGGCACAACATCATCACTGCGTCGCCTGTTCCGCTACAAAGATATCGAGATTGGCTGGCATGGATCGTATCAAGGTAATGCTTATGCACGAGCATTTATGGACTATACCCAGGCGATGTCTCCACAAGAGTTAGAACGTCATTTAGATCGGCACTACACTGCAAAGACCGACACAGGGCGTTGTTTGCGTTACGAACCTGGACAGTTTACTCGTTTACCCAATCGCTATTACACCTTTCGTTACGGCGGGATTGACTTTTTTGCACTGGATTCTAATACCTTTAATACACCCTCACCTTTACCTGCAACTCAAGAGGGGGAAATTTACCGCCGGGAATTGCAAAAGCGTCGCCAGGAAATAGATCGAGAAGAATTGGAGATTTTGGGAATATGCGATCGCCTCAACCCAGATAAACCCACCGAAGCGGAACTACTTGATGACTTTAGTGCCAAATTAGACCAAATAAACGAAATCAAAATCGACATTGAAAAACAACTAGCATCTCATCAAATGCCTGCGATCGACTTTGAACAACTTGAATGGTTGCGAAGCAGACTAATCGAATCTTGGAACACCTCTGAAGTGCGCGGACGTGTAATATTTTTCCACCATCCTCCCTACGTCACAGAAGCTACCAAGTGGAATCAGGCCCAAACCTTGGCGGTTCGTCACCGTTTGCGCTGGGTATTTGAACAAGTGGCAGAAACTCTTGGTACTCTAATTAAAGAACGTCCCATAGTCGATTTGATTTTAAACGGTCACGCTCACTGTTTGGAGCATCTTTGCACAACTGATACCGGATTTGCAGACTCGCATATTAACTGTATTATTTCTGGTGGGAGCGGTCATCGTCCCCGCTATCAACGGCGAGAAGGGACTGAATTGATGGAAACTTTTGCTGAGATTGCAGGTAAACCCACTCGGAAAGTTGCGGATTCAACGCTATTTGTGGGCCGTCATAACTACAATTTCCAGAACCGACTGCCTTATTCATGTGTGCGGATTGATGTTCTGGATGGTATCCCGCCCAAGTTTATCATCAGACCATTGATTACTGAACGGTTTGAACAAGAGTGGCATAACACGGAACTTGAACCTTTTGCGATCTAAACGGGATGCGAAGTAATTGAACTACACCATTCCCCATCTCACTTAAAAATCAAATCTCAGTGCTGCTGGGTTGCTTTGAGTGATTCTATTGGCAAACTTTTACCAAATGCACCTTTGCATTGAGACAAAAGCTAGGTATATCCTAATCTTGAATAGAGTTATGATAATTTCAAATTATGGCAGGACATAGTAAATGGGCAAATATTAAGCGCCAGAAAGCGTTAGTAGATGCAAAAAAGGGAAAAACCTTCACTCAGTTATCCAGGGCAATTATCGTTGCGGCTAGAAGCGGCGTCCCAGATCCGGCGCTGAATTTTCAACTTCGCACAGCAGTTGACAAGGCAAAGGCTGCGAGTATTCCCAATGATAATATTGAACGAGCGATCGCTAAAGGTGCAGGCACTTTTGGCGGCGATAGCGCTACTTTTGAAGCGATTCGCTACGAAGGTTATGGCCCTGGTGGTGTAGCGATTTTAATCGAAGCCCTCACAGATAATCGCAATCGCACTGCTGCTGACTTGCGTGTAGCTTTTAGTAAAAATGGTGGCAATCTTGGTGAAACAGGTTGCGTTAGCTGGATGTTTGAACAAAAAGGTGTTTGTGTTGTGCAGGGTGTAGTTGACGAAGAACAGCTTTTAGAAGCATCACTCGAAGGCGCTGCCCAGTCTTATGAGATGACTGAAGATGAGATGGCTGAGGTTTTTACTGATATGGGAAATTTAGAAAACCTTAGTCATACACTCAAAAATCAAGGTTTTAAGGTAACTGATGCCGAATTGCGCTGGATTCCTAGTAATAGTGTAGAAGTTACCGATCCCGATCGGGTGCGATCGCTTTTCAAGTTAATTGATACTCTAGAAGGCTTGGATGACGTGCAAAATGTCACAGCTAACTTTGACGTAGCAGAAGAATTGATGGCTCTCAGCATTTCCTAATCAAAATTAACCGAGTTTCATAGCCAAATTACATTTATTTGGATGATGCCCGAATTGTTAAATTTAAGATTAAAATGCCAGCAAGTATTTTTTAGCTAAGAATTCCACGTAAGTCCCAATACAATTCGGCTAAGATTTTTTGATGAAAATTCTAGATCGCCAAGATGCGATAAATCACCATTGTAGAGACGGCGATTAATCGCGTCTCTTGCCTTAACCGAGTAAATCCTATATTTGACGAATGTAAAAATAGACATGAAAGGTTCATCTCAATTACAAACTTATGACATACGTCTATTGGATAGTTAAATTGTTGATTACCTAATGAGGATTTTTCAAGTGAATAAGTTCGCTAAAGCTTTACTTTTGGCTCTAATTTTTGCTGCACCTGTAACCGCTTTTGCATCTCAAGCTCAAGCTAAAACTATCCATCATCCTAGCGTAAAATCTGCTAAAGTTCATCATACTAAACATCACAAGCATCATGCTAAAAAACTAGCTCATAAACACTTATAAATAGTTACTATTAGTCGTAAAAGTTTCTAGTAGCTCTGTAATTAAGTTTAGTGTTGGTTTCTCTGAACAAAAACTGTATTATTTAAACCCGCTGGAATCCCTACCAATCAGCGGGTTTTTTTAATTAACTTGCTCAAGGGTGCGATCGTATAAAAATCAAAGTTAAAGCGATCGCCTAATCCTATCTGCTACCATTCAATTTAGTCTTCAAAACATATATGAAAGCAGACTATTTAGAAGAATCACTTTTTCGTGAGTTGGAGGAGCATTTGCTTCAACCCGATTTCCGAAAGTCAGCTAAAGATATCATGGATTTACTTGCTGATGAGTTCATTGAATTCGGAAGCTCAGGGCGTGTTTTTAATAAACAGCAAATTATCGAGAGCTTGCAGAATGAACCTATCCAACCCCTGGCTCAAAGATTGATAACAGAATTCAAAACGTTAGTTTTAGCAACAGGGGTTGTTTTGGTAACTTATCGTATAGTCGAACAACCTGTTCATTCGCTGCGAAGTTCCATCTGGAAATTAAACAACGATCGATGGAAAATAATCTTTCATCAGGGCACTTTGGTTAGAGAATCATCAGTGCAGTATGATAAGTAATTGCTTAAAATTATTTAGAGTCAAAGTTTTGCATAAAAAAGGCTCAAGCATTCCTGCCTGAGCCTTTTCTAAATTCAATTAAGCTTAGTAGCGGTTGTTGCTGCGGTTGTAGCCGCCGCCACCACCACGGTTCCCAAAGGAACCACCACTTCTGTCTTCTTTAGGCTTGGCTTTATTTACCTTGAGGTCGCGACCAAGCCATTCAGCACCATCAAGAGCTTCAATAGCTTTTGCTTCTTCATCTTCTGAACTCATTTCCACAAAAGCAAAGCCGCGTAAACGACCTGTTTCACGGTCAGTGGGTAGTTGAACACGCTTTACAGCACCATATTCTGCAAATACAGCACTTAGCGCATCTTGTGTAACATCATAGGAGAGGTTACCAACGTAAATTGACATCAAATGTCTCCAAAATCATAAGTTTGTAGAGATTTAGATTTCGGAGAGAAGTCTGTAATACCAAAAGGAAAAAGCCTGTCAATACTAAAAACAAACACTGTCGCCGAATTAATTCTCATTTCACTTCCCATGATGACATAGCAGCCAACTTTCTGGGTAAAAGTTTGAAAAACTGTTATAAAAAGTTATATAAGCGGTTAATAGCTAGATGCTGGCTTGTCTAAAAACGGGTGAGGCTAAGTAAACCGCACCCATAAGATCGACTAATCCACTCTCTTTTCTAAATATTGACCAATCATCAACTGCTCACCAGCACGGGAGATAATGGTTTGTCTGGTGCGGTATTTGCTGCCAATTAACTTTAACTCTTCTTCAAAGACCGAACCGTTGTACTCAGTTCGCAAACACATTGTTTTAGGGTTGGAGAAATAATACTGAGCGGTGACTGGTTTGGATATGGCAAAACCGCGATCGCGGTACAAAATATTTTCTAAAGCTCCAAATATTGTTGAACCTTGCGACTCTTTCCTGTCCTTTAGCACATCCATACTTTCCCATGTTACTGCTGCACCACAGATCAAACTACCTGTATCAGGCAAATCGTGCATCTGAGCTAGGTTTTGCAATTCATCACAGCCTTGGTTGAGAAAATTGATCGTAACTATACTCTCCATCTCCTTGGTTTCTCCCTTGGGTAGGGTGTAGTAGCGCCGTTGCGATCGCCACTTACCCTCTGATTCCTGGAAAAATTCGGAAATCTGGGCTTCGTCAGCAGTTTGTGCAATTTTTAGCAATGATGTCACTTGTAACTTTCCTGACTAATATTGGCGGCTGTAATATATGTCGCCCTTTTCTTGGCTGTATATGCGATGTCTACGACGGGCTACGCCTACGCTCGACCAAAATCTTACAGCGTTGAAAAAAGCAACTTATGTTTACTATTCTTAATATATTTGATCGTCCGTAAAAATTACTAAGTATTTTGCTATATTAAATTTGGTTATTTCAGCCATAAGTATAGCTACTTAATACTGCCCATTTTTAGAAGTAGGGGTGTGAAAGTCCCGTATCTTCAGTAAACGCAAGTCTTCTACTAAGGGCAGATTGCAAGAAATTTAAAAATATTTATACTGGGTTAAGAATTGCATTGGAAGCTAAAAAGCTGCTAACTCAATGTAATGAGTTAAAGTGGTGAGAATTTTTTTAAATAAAAAGTAATTTTTGATACAAAGTTCTGCAAGAAGATAGCTAATTGACTCTCGCCGCTTTTCACTAGTCATCTAGTCATAATGTCTCAAAATTACTTGGTAATGCACGGCTGTTTAACCCAAAAAAGCTCCCCAAATACAAGAAAAATAAATGATTTTGGATAGAAATAAGCCGCACAAGCAGGCGAAAATCTCACCTTTCGCAGCCGCTAACCAGGTAATTAATACCCAGTTAAATTCAGTTATGAAAACTGATATGGCTGTTGCAGATACAAAAAGTAGCGTTAACACAAAGGTGTCTTCCCCTTTTCCATCCATCTTATTGATTCCCTGTTTGCTGGGCATAGGACTGCTGACAGCGAATTGTGGAGCGCTACCCAAGGAAGAACCAGCTGATGCCCAATCTCAGAGTCCTGGTAGTGGACAACGTGGTAGTAGTGCAACGGCTGTAGATGCAGCGATCGCTCGAACTGATACGCTGCAAACCCAACCAGAATACACAGGTAATACAACACCCTTCCGAATTGTGTCAGTGCGATCGCAAGTAGAAGCTCGGTTGTTGGCTTTAAACCTTGATGTAGGCGATACAGTTAAGCAGGGACAAAATGTCGGGCGGTTAGATGATGCCATACTTTCGACCGAATTAAAGCAAGCAGAAGCAGAGCTAGCAGCTCTCAAATCAGAAGTAGCTAGGGCAACAAATCAGGTAAGCAATGCCCGTGCAGACGTTGAACGGGCACGGTTAGAAGTAGTACAAGCTCAAGCAGACTCAGAACGGCAACAAAATCTATTCAAAGCCGGAGCGATCGCTGAACAAACTGCCCAGCAAGCACGTACCCAGGCAAAAACAGCAGCTCAAGCATTGCGCGCAGCTCAAGAACAGGTTCGTACAGAACAGCAAGCCGTCGCCGCGGCCCAAGGTAGAGTACTTGCCCAACAGGCATTGGTTGCCCAAACCAAAGAGCGCAGGTCTTACGCTCGGCTGGTATCTCCCATCGCTGGCATAGTCACAGAAAAGGTGACAGAACCAGGCAACCTTCTGCAAGCAGGTAGTGAAGTCTTAAAAATTGGCGACTTTAACCGTGTCAAAGTTGTCGTCCAAGTTTCCGAATTAGAACTGGCACAAATTCAGGTTGGACAGTCTGTAAAAGTCCGCTTAGATGCCTTCCCCACCGAAACATTAATTGGTAGAGTTACGCGCATTTCTCCAGCTGCCGATGCCACAGCTCGCTTGATACCTGTAGAAGTAGTGATTCCTAACACTCAAGGGAAGATTGGCAGCGGATTGCTGGCGCGAGTCAATTTTCAAACCCAGACTCAACAGCGGGTAGTAGTGCCGCAAACAGCGATTCAAAAACAAGCAGGAGCAGGAAAAGAGCAAGAAAACCCATCGGGGACGCTATTTGTGGTGAAAGACACAGGAGGCAAGACGATAGTAGCGACGCGTGCTGTCACCTTAGGACAAAAGGCTGATGGCAAAGTGGAAATTCTATCTGGCTTGCAAGCTGGAGAGCGCTATGTTGTTCGCAGTGGTCAACCCCTAAAAGATGGGGCTGCTGTACGTTTATCGATTCTTTCCGAAACAGCAGACTCAGCCCCTAAGGGGAATTAAAAATTCAAAATGTCTTTTAGAATTCCTCATTTTGCCTTTTTAATTGGAGTACGCGACAGTAATGCAGCAAGTAAACAAAAGTGGCGGATTTAGTATCAGTGCCATATCAATCCGCCAACACATCGGCACACTCATGCTGACGTTGGCAGTAATAGTGTTAGGCGTCTTTTTTGTCGCCAAGTTACCAGTGGATTTACTACCATCAATTACCTACCCTCGCATCGGTGTGCGAATACAAGCACCTGGAATTTCTCCAGAGGTAGCAGTTGATGAAGTGACAAGACCACTGGAAGAAGCCTTTGCGGCTACCGAAGGCGTAGTACAGATTTTTTCCCAAACTCGTGAGGGACAGATAAATTTGGATCTGTACTTTCAACCAGGTGGCAATATTGACCAAGCTTTAAACGATGCCACAGCAGCTTTTAACAGAGCTAGAAACACATTACCAGATACCATCGAAGAACCACGCTTATTTAAAGTCGATCCTTCTCAGTTACCAGTTTACGAATTGGCATTAACTTCGCCTTCCTTAGAAGGCGTTGATTTGCGGGTTTTTGCCGAAGAAGAACTAGCCCGCGAACTGAGTGTTGTATCTGGAGTCGCAGGGGTAGACATATCGGGAGGAGTTCAAGAAGAAGTTAGGGTCAATATTGATTTGGATCGGTTGCAAGCTTTGGGTGTAGGTTTAACCGATGTCCTCGATGAACTCAGAGATCGTAACGTAGATATCTCTGGGGGGCGGATTTTAGGGCAGAATTCTGAACCCTTAACCCGTACCGTGGGGCGGTTCCAAAATGCCAATGAAATCAGCAATCTTTCTTTTGAAGTCGCTTCTGCTGCTTCTTCCCTAGTCACCACTCCCCAATCTCCAGGAACCAACCGCCGCGTCTATTTGCGCGACTTTGCCGAAGTTATTGATGGCTCAGAACAGCAACGGGTGTACGTCCTACTCAACGGGGAAGAAGCTGTAAAAGTCAGCGTCCAAAAGCAGCCGGATGCTAACACTATCAATGTTGTTGAGGGTGTGAAAAAACGCTTAGAAGAACTTCGTAAATCTGGTGTAATTCCCCAAGGGACAGTTCTTACACCCACCTTGGATGAGTCGCGGTTTATCCGCAATTCTATCTCCAATGTTACCAGTTCCGGGTTGATCGGCACTGGACTAGCAGCGATCGCAGTTCTCCTATTTCTCGGTTCTCTCCGTCAAACTTTCATCATCGTCCTAGCCATCCCCTTAGCAACCTTAGCTGCCATCATCTTGATGGGGCTTTTTGGCTTATCTATCAACGTTTTTAGTTTGGGTGGTCTGGCGCTGGGTGTAGGTATTGTGGTAGATAATTCCATCGTCATGTTAGAGAACATTGCCGAGGGTGCTGGAATGACTCCTGGCAAAAATAATAAAACCCGCTTGAACTCGCGGCAACTAATTTCTCAAGCAGAAAAAAGTAGCCAAGAAGTAGAATCAGCTTTAATTGCTTCTACTAGTACAAACTTGGTAGCAGTGTTGCCATTTTTACTGATCGGTGGCTTTATTGCACTACTATTCAACGAGTTAATTCTCACCATCACCTATTCGGTTGCAGCTTCAATTTTGATTGCCGTAACCGTTGTACCGATGCTTGCCTCCCGGATGTTGGCATGGAAATTTTCCAGCCGTCTGAGCGAATTTTGGCTATTGCAAAAGTTTAATAACCGCTTTGATGCTGCTACTAGAGGATACGGTAGTTTTTTAGCTGGGATATTACGCTGGCGGGTGGCTACGGTAGCGATCGCTATTATCCTTTTCGGTGGTGCTAGTTTGTGGATGGCTCCCCAAATTCCCCAAGAAATTCTCCCCCGCATCAACACCGGACAAGCCAACTTAAACGCCCAGTTTCCTCCCGGTACACCTTTAGAAACCAACCAAAAAGTCATGGTTGCGGTAGATGATATTATCCGCAAGCAGCCAGAAACAGAATATGTTTTCTCTACAGTTGGTGGTTCCCTCTTTGGCAACACTACCAATGCTAATGCCCTACGAGCTTCCAGCAATATTACCCTGAAAACTGGTACTAACGTGCAAGCTTATGTAGAACGAGTTACCAAAGAGTTGAACAAGCTAAATTTAGCAGGAATTCGTCTGCGCCTTGCCCCCGGTCAAGTGCGGGGTTTGATTCTCAGCAATTCTCCTGTCCGTGGTGCTGATGTTGACGTAATAATTCAGGGAAATAACGTAAATAATTTAGAAGAAGCTGGTCGTCAGGTACTGACAGCTTTAGAAGAACAAGCCACCTTAGCGAGATTTCGTCCCGATGCAGACGATCGCCAACCAGAAATTCGGATTCTTCCTGACTGGGAGCGGGTTTCAGCTTTAGGGTTAACTACTACACAGATTGGAGAGACAATTCAGACTGCTCTTGAAGGTAGCGTACCAACTCAGCTGCAACGCGGCAACCGTTTAGTTGATGTCCGGGTAAAGTTGAATGAAAAATCACTGCAAGCAGCTTCTCAATTAGAGAGATTGCCTTTGTTCGTCGAGAACAATCGCCAAGTCCGTTTGAGCGATGTTGCTAAAATTGCTGAAGCTCAAGCTCCTGGAGAAGTTCAGCGAATTAACCAACGCCAGGTTTTATTAATTGCTGGCAATTTGACTGAGGGAGCAAGCCTCAGTCGTGCCCTAGAACAGGTAAATACGGTACTAGATAGTATAGATTTACCTGAAGGAATTACCATCTTGCCCAGTTCGGCAGCTGAATCTAATCAGCAACTGCAAAGCTCACTGCAACTATTAGGTGGATTAGCAGCCTTTCTAGTCTTTGTGGTGATGGCGGTGCAATACAATTCCCTCATTGACCCGCTAGTAATTATGTTTACAATTCCCTTGGCATTAGCTGGAGGGATTTTCGGACTTTACATTACCAAAACTGCCATTGGCGCAACAGTGATTGTCGGTGCAGTTTTGCTAGTGGGTATTGTAGTCAACAACGCCATTATCATGGTGGAATTGGCGAATCAAATTCTCGAACGGGAAGAAGTTGACCGGAAAACTGCGATTTTGAAAGCTGCACCTCAACGCCTACGACCAGTGTTAATGACAACTATTACCACCGTTTTAGGTATGTTTCCCCTAGCGTTAGGAATTGGAGAAGGTTCAGAATTTCTGCAACCATTAGGCGTGGTGGTGTTTTCGGGCTTATCTTTGGCAACAGTGCTAACGCTGTTTATCATCCCTTGTTTTTATATTCTGCTGCACGATTTGCTAGGCGGAAGTTGGGCGAAGCCAGTTTTAATCAGGTTGCGTGGATTGAGGAAAAAACTTATCAACTAATCAGCATTTAAGCTGCAATAGCGCAATACCGATTTTGCTAGCGATCGCGCTTACTGTTTGTTTCTGGAATGGTTATAAATAGACAATCGGTTGCCATAGTCTCTAAACCTTATAACCATTTCAGATATCCACTTAAATATCATCCCTGTTCTAACCAAGCCAGCCCATTCCCGAATGCTAAAAACAAAGTTTTCCAAAGTTTATGACGCTCAGGGTCAACAAAACGATAGTCTTGGCTGAGTAAATGAATAAAAACTAATATCTCACTACAAGGCATTCTTTCTTGTTTGTGCTTTTTGTGCTTGAAAGCTTATGCTAATCCGCTCCGCCACAATCACTGACGTACCCGCAGTTTTACCAATGGTTGCCAAAATTTGTGCTTTGCATGAGTCTTGGGATTCCGCCAAGTATGGTTTTCTACCGCATCCAGAACAGCGTTATGAGCAATGGTTGACGCGTTTGGCAAATAGCGATGGCTTCTCTACGAGACGCGACGCGAACGCCGACGCTTCCAGCGTACGCAGTGTATTTCTAGTATCCGAAAATGAAGGGCAAATTGTAGGGTTTCTGGTGGCAACAGTTGAGCGAGAAATACCAATTTATCGGTTACAGGAATTTGCTTTTATTCATGATATCTGGGTCGAGCCGGAATATCGTCAAAACGGAATTGCGCGGCAGATGGTGATGCTAAGTGTTGAACGCTTTCACCAGATGGGTGTCAAGCAAATTCGTCTAGATACAGCAATTGCTAACGAGGCTTCACGGCGGTTATTTGCATCTTGTGGTTTTCGATTCAGCATTATTGAAATGCTAAAAGAGTTATGAATTAGGAGTTAGGAGTTAGAAGTTTTAAATTTTTAACTCCTAACTCCTAACTCCTCACTCCTCACTTTTGTAAGTGTTAGCTAGCTAACAGAGTTTTTTCTAGAGAAGTCCAACGGAAAGAGCGATCGCCACCCCTCTCAATGACTACTTTTACTCGTGGTTCTAGTTGAGGCAAATTCGTCAAATACTCAAGTTCTTGATTTGAAAGAATATGCCCTTCAATAATCCACAAGACCAGCCCCTTAGACTTTGGTGGTAGCTGTTCTAGATGAGAATTGAGAATTGGGGGTAAATAGTACACATGACCCACTGCGGCACCGCTACCAGTGCTTTTTTTACCAAGATGAGGAGGTCTGACTCCATGAATTCTTGTGAGATACGCAGCTACATCACCCAGTCCTTTAGCAGTAATGTGAAGGGTAGTATAGCCAGCTGCCCGTAGTCGGCGCTGATATCGACCTTCATAACCCCCTTCCAGAGGTACATACACTCCAAGAGCGCCAAATTTTTCCAGATCGCGGATTAAACCGTTGCCAGTGGTAATTAGTGCCATAGATTTTCGTCTTATCCCACTTAGATATCTCTATTATTTACCCTGAACCGATAGATTAAAAGCATTTTTTTGAGTATTGGGCATTGGGGATGAATTATTCTCCTCTGCTCCTCTACTCCCCTGCTCCCCTGCTCCCCCACTCCCCCACTCCCTAAAAATAGCTCTATAAAATACTGGACAAACATAAATAAATAATTTATATTATTAGATTGTGACCAAAAACGCAAATTAGGTTGACTTTTTACTATCATTCTGAGGTAGTGTTAGCATCAATAACTGACGACTTAATCCAAATTGGATTATCTAACTCAGAGCGATCGTAGACTGGTAAACTAAGAAAGCTTTCAGGTCAACATTAGAGCTTATGGAAGAATAACCAAAGTTAATCCTAAGCTCCAAGGTACGTTTACTCCTGTGCCTCAAAAAAAAGCAGGCAAAAACTTAAACAATAGTTTAAGGTGTTTAAGGAAGTAAAACTGAGCAGCAATGTTGGTTTCATGGCATTACGTCAGTCTCAGTTAACGGATACTGGGCGGTAATAACCGCTTAAGTCCAACTGCAACACGGCAGTAGCCAATCTCCGGGAAGCCGCCCTTCGGGCGTGTAAAAATCGGAAAACCCGCCGACAGCGCTGCCTCCAGAAAGTGCCAGAGCAATTGCTTGGACGAAAGCATTGCTGCACACAGCCTAAAGCTGTAGCGCCTTGCATTGATTCCAGAAGTTACTCCTTCCCATCGGGAAGAGACTTGTGGCTGTTCTGGTGATCTAATGAGTGAAGCTAAACAGATTCACCAAGCAGTAAGGACACGGTTTGTTGTGTCCGAAAGCATTTGGAGCGGTTTATTAAAACCATTCCAAATTTCGCAGGCTAACCCAGCCTAAACTGATGCGTACAAAGCGTGTCCTCTAAAGTCCAATTCCAAGGTCAGCAAGTAGAAAGGAGAACCAGTTACTGTGTCTGTAGGTATTCTCGGCACCAAGCTGGGCATGACTCAAATATTTGACGAAGCAGGAGTATCTATTCCTGTAACTGTCATTCAAGCAGGGCCATGCACCGTTACACAAGTTAAAACGAAAGAAACCGACGGTTACTTTGCCATTCAAGTTGGTTATGGCGAAGTCAAACCCAAGGCACTAAACAGACCATTATTGGGTCATTTGGCGAAATCATCTGCCCCAGCATTGCGTCACTTAAATGAATATCACACCGATAGCTCTAGTGATTATGCTTTAGGTCAAGAGATTAAAGCAGATATTTTTAGCGCTGGTCAAATTGTCGATGTCGTTGGTACAAGCATCGGTCGCGGCTTTGCGGGAAACCAGAAGCGCAACAACTTTGGTCGCGGGCCAATGTCACACGGTTCCAAAAACCACAGAGCACCCGGTTCTATTGGTGCTGGTACAACACCAGGTCGTGTCTATCCAGGTAAGCGGATGGCAGGTCGTTTGGGTGGAAAACGTATTACAATCCGCAAACTGACCATAGTGCGAGTCGATCCAGAACGCAACTTATTGCTGATTAAGGGAGCTATTCCTGGGAAACCAGGCGCTCTAGTAAGTGTTGTGCCTGCAAAAACAGTGGGATAGTCAAAAGTCATTAGTCAGTAGTCAGTAGTCATTGGCTAAGGACAAAAGACAAATGACAAATGACAAATGACAAAGGACAGATAACAAAGATGGTTGAAAGCGTAGTTAAAAATTGGCAAGGAGAACAGGTCGGCGAGACGACCTTCGAGTTGCGCGTTGCCAAAGAAGGAACAGCATCTCATATTGTGCACCGCGCCTTAGTACGGCAATTGACCAATGCTCGTCAAGGAAATGCCAGCACAAAAACTCGTGCTGAAGTCAGAGGTGGCGGCCGTAAACCTTGGCGGCAAAAAGGTACTGGTCGCGCTCGTGCAGGGTCTATTCGTTCACCATTGTGGCGTGGTGGTGGTGTGATCTTCGGGCCAAAGCCTAGAGACTTCGACCTGAAATTGAACCGCAAAGAGCGACGTTTAGCACTGCGGACAGCATTTGTCGGTCGTATTGATGACTTGATCGTAGTAGAAGAATTTAGCACCGAGCTATCTCGCCCGAAGACTAAAGAATTAGTGGCAGCACTTGCCCGTTGGGGAATAGTACCAGAAAGCAAGGCACTGTTAATTTTGTCTGAAATTGCGGATACAGATAACGTTTATTTATCAGCCCGCAACATTGAAAATTTAAAACTAATTGCAGCCGACCAGCTAAATGTTTTTGATTTACTGCACGCTGACAAAATTGTAGTTACGGCATCAGCCCTAGAAAAAATTCAGGAGGTCTACAGTGCCTAGCTTTGACCCCCGCGACCTTGCCGACTTAGTACGTCGCCCAATCGTCACCGAGAAAGCGACCATCTTGATGGAGCAAAACAAGTACACCTTTGAAGTAATTCCAAAGGCATCAAAGCCAGAAATCAAGGCTGCGATTGAAGATTTGTTTCAGGTCAAGGTTGTAAAAGTCAACACCATCCTACCACCGCGTAAAAAGCGGCGCGTTGGTAAATTTATTGGTTATAAACCCCAGTATAAGCGAGCAATTGTCACCGTCGCACCTGGGGATGAAGACAAGATTAGACAAGTTCTATTCCCAGAAGTCTAAAAAAGTTGTGAGTTAGGAGTTAAGAGTTACTGAACTCAACATTCAACACTCAGCAACGCCAGTTACTGCAACGGGGGAAACCTCCGCAACGTACTGGCTCCTCAGCACTTAGCACTCAGCACTTAAAAATATGGGTACCCGTTCTTATCGCCCTTATACCCCTAGCACTCGCCAAGTTACAATTTCTGACTTTGCGGAAATTACCAGAACCGAGCCAGAAAAATCCTTAACAACCTCGAAGCATCGTGCCAAAGGTCGGAATAATCACGGGCGGATTACTAGTCGTCGCCGGGGTGGCGGACACAAACAACTTTATCGGATCATCGATTTTAAAAGGGATAAACATAATATTCCTGCCAAAGTCGCAGCGATTGAATACGATCCTAACCGCAATGCCAGAATTGCCCTTTTGTATTACCAAGATGGCGAAAAACGGTACATACTTCACCCCAACGGATTGAAAGTTGGAACAATAATTGTTTCTGGGCCTGATTCTCCCTTTGAAGATGGTAATGCCTTACCGCTCTGGAAGATTCCCTTAGGTACTAGTGTTCACAACGTAGAATTCACTCCTGGTAAAGGTGGTCAAATTGTCCGTGCTGCTGGTGCTAGCGCCCAAGTCGTGGCAAAAGAAGGTAATTATGTAACTCTCAAGTTGCCTTCAGGAGAAGTCCGCTTGATTCGACGCGAGTGCTACGCCACCATTGGGCAAGTAGGCAACACCGATGCGAGAAACCTGAGTGCAGGTAAAGCCGGACGAAATCGCTGGAAAGGTCGCCGTCCTAAGGTTAGAGGTAGCGTCATGAACCCAGTGGATCACCCACATGGTGGTGGTGAAGGTAGAGCGCCTATCGGTAGATCGGGGCCTGTTACACCTTGGGGTAAACCCACATTGGGTGCGAAGACACGCAATCGCAAGAAACTTAGCAGCAAGTTGATTGTGCGTCGTCGTCGTAAGTCTTCTAAACGCGGTCGCGGTGGTCGTGAATCTTAAAGAGTTATAAGTTATGAGTTATGAGTTATGAGTTGAATCTAACTTATTAACTCCTCACTCCTAACTCCTCACTCCTAATTCCTAAATCCTAAATCCAAAATTGAACTATGGGTCGTTCTCTAAAAAAAGGTCCTTTCGTTGCGGATCATCTCCTAAAGAAAATTGAAAAGCTCAACGACAATAACAGAAAAGAAGTTATTAAAACTTGGTCACGAGCTTCGACAATTTTGCCTCTGATGGTAGGTCATACTATAGCTGTTCACAACGGACGCCAACACGTTCCCGTTTTTGTCAATGAACAGATGGTAGGACATAAGTTGGGTGAATTTGCCCCGACACGAACCTACAGGGGTCATGGAAAAAGCGACAAAAAAGCAGGTAGGTAGTTATTAGTTATTACGTCATTAGTCATTAGCTAAAGACAAGTGACAAATGACAAATGACAAATGACAAAATTGGAGAAAATTATGGCTACTAATACTACTGAAGTAAAAGCGATCGCTCGTTTTATCCGCATCTCGGCCTATAAAGTGCGTCGGGTACTCGATCAAATCCGGGGGCGATCTTACCGAGAAGCGTTAATCATCCTGGAATTCATGCCCTATCGCGCCACTGAACCCATATTGAAGGTTCTCAGAAGCGCTGCTGCCAATGCCGAACACAACGCTGGGTTAGATCGGACTCAACTAGTGATTACTCAGGCTTATGCCGATCAAGGGCCGCCGTTGAAGCGGTTCCAACCAAGAGCGCAAGGTCGAGCTTACCAAATTCGCAAGCCGACGTGTCATATTACTGTGGCTGTTGCAGCCGCCCCAGAAAAATAAGCACGTTTACACGAATAAATTGCGTAAAGTAAGAAATTTTAGAGGAAGCATTCGTGGGACAGAAGATTCATCCAGTTGGTTTTCGCCTGGGTATTACACATGAACATCAATCCCGTTGGTTTGCTGTTCCAGATCGTTATCCAGAACTTCTACAAGAAGATTACAAACTTCGTCAATACATAGAACAAAAGCTCGGTAGACAGGCTCAAAACAACGCCGGAATTTCCGAAGTGCGGATTGAGCGCAAAGCCGACCAAATTGACTTAGAAGTACGCACAGCTAGACCTGGTGTTGTAGTAGGTCGCGGTGGACAAGGTATTGAATCCTTACGTACCGGACTCCAAGGATTGTTGGGTAGTAATCGTCAAATTCGGATTAACGTAGTTGAAGTTCAACGAGTTGATGCTGATGCCTACCTAATTGCTGAATACATTGCTCAACAATTGGAACGTCGGGTTTCCTTTCGGCGGGTAGTGAGACAGTCAATTCAACGCGCCCAACGCGCTGGTGTTCAAGGTATTAAAATCCAAGTTAGCGGTCGCCTCAACGGTGCGGAAATTGCCCGGACAGAGTGGACTCGTGAAGGTAGAGTACCTTTACATACCTTACGGGCTGACATTGACTACTCTTATTGCACAGCAAAAACTGTTTACGGCATTTTGGGTATCAAAGTATGGGTGTTTAAGGGAGAAATTATTCCTGGACAGGAACCAGAACCGCTACCACCAGCAAGCCGCGATCGCGAACGTGACCCACGCGATCGCGACCGAGAACCCCGTCGCCGTCAACAACAACGTCGTCGCCAGCAGTTTGAAGACCGCTCAAATGAAGGATAAATCGTCATTAGTCATTAGTCATTAGTCATTAGTAAATGGCAGATGACAAATGACAAAGGACAAATGACAAATGACAAGTAACAAACCATGTTAAGCCCTAGAAGAACTAAATTCCGCAAACAACAGCGGGGACGGATGGAAGGACTAGCCACCCGTGGTAGTACCCTCAACTTCGGTGATTTTGCACTCCAAGCACAAGAACCTGCTTGGATTACCTCGCGTCAAATCGAGGCTTCCCGTCGGGCAATGACTCGTTATATTCGTCGGGGTGGACAAATCTGGATTCGGATTTTCCCTGATAAACCTGTAACCATGCGTCCTGCTGAAACCCGGATGGGTTCCGGTAAAGGTAATCCAGAGTTTTGGGTAGCTGTAGTCAAGCCAGGACGAATTTTGTTTGAAATCGGTGGAGTTTCTGAAGAAATCGCTCGTGAAGCGATGCGTTTGGCTTCATTTAAACTGCCCATCAAAACTAAGTTTATTGTGCGCTCTCAACCACAGGAGCAGGAGTAGCTTATGCCTCTTCCCAAGATTTCAGAAGCTAGAGAATTAAGCGACGAGAAGCTCTCTGATGAAATTGTCGCGATTAAAAGACAACTATTTCAGTTGCGCTTGCAAAAAGCCACCAGACAACTAGAAAAGCCCCATCAGTTCCGACAATTGCGCCACCGCCTAGCCCAACTGCTGACGCTAGAAACAGAACGCAAACGGGCAGCAAGTCAATCGGCTAAAGAAGCAAAGTAGGAGATTATGGCAGTTAAAGAACGAGTTGGCTTGGTAGTGAGCGATAAAATGCAAAAAACTGTGGTAGTCGCCATAGAAAACCGCGCTCCTCACCCCAAGTACGGCAAGATTGTGGTTAACACCCAACGATATAAAGTTCACGACGAAGAAAATCAGTGTAAAGTAGGCGATCGCGTTCGCATTCAGGAAACTAGACCCCTGAGTAAAACCAAGCGCTGGAAAGTCACAGAAGTCCTGAACGTCAAGCCTACTTAAACCTCATCGTTGTTAGTTTCTAACAACATTACAAGGGAGAATAATTGTGATTCAACCCCAGACTTACCTTAATGTCGCAGATAATAGCGGCGCCCGCAAACTAATGTGCATCCGCATCTTAGGCGGAGGCAACCGCCGTTATGGTTTTATCGGTGATAAAATTATCGCCGTTGTCAAAGATGCTACACCAAACATGGCTGTAAAAAAGTCTGATGTTGTGGAAGCAGTAATTGTTCGGACTCGGAAAGCTGTAAGTCGTGACAGCGGCATGAGTATTCGCTTTGATGATAACGCTGCTGTAATCATCAACAAAGATGGTAATCCCAGAGGCACACGGGTTTTTGGCCCAGTTGCACGGGAACTGCGCGATAAAAACTTTACTAAAATTGTTTCTCTGGCTCCGGAGGTGCTTTAATGGCAACCAAACAGGGTACGCCCAAAGTATTCCACAAAATGCACGTCAAAACTGGCGACACTGTACAAGTGATTGCTGGTAAAGACAAAGGAAAAGTTGGCGAAATTACTCAGGCACTTCCCCAACTGAGTAAAGTTATCGTCAAAGGTGTCAACATTAAAACCAAGCACGTTAAACCCCAGCAAGAAGGGGAATCAGGGCGAATTATTACCCAAGAATTCCCGATTCATAGCTCCAACGTAATGCTTTATTCCACCAAGCAAAACGTTGCCAGTCGTGTTGGTTACACCTTTACCTCAGAAGGCAAAAAGGTCAGAAAACTCAAGAAAACCGGCGAAATTCTCGATAAATAAGAATTAGTCAACTTGAGATTTTAGATTTTAAATTTAATCAAAAATCTAAAATCAAAAATTAAAGCTTCCCTGACCAAGCCCAGGGATATCAGGACAAAAAACTATGCCGACAACAAGACTCAAAACCTTATATCAAGAAACAATCGTCCCCAAACTGATTAATCAGTTTCAATATACCAACGTTCATCAAGTACCGAAGTTGGTAAAGGTTACGATTAACCGAGGTTTGGGTGAAGCAGCTCAAAATGCGAAGTCTCTAGAGGCATCCATCAACGAAATTGCCCTGGTAACAGGTCAAAAACCAGTGGTGACACGGGCGAAAAAGGCGATCGCTGGCTTTAAGATTCGTCAAGGGATGCCCGTGGGGATCATGGTGACACTCAGAGCCGAACGGATGTATGCCTTTTTCGATCGGTTAGTTAGCCTGTCATTACCCAGAATTCGAGATTTTCGCGGCGTTAGCCCTAAAAGCTTTGACGGACGCGGTAACTACACTTTGGGTGTGAGAGAACAGCTAATTTTTCCAGAAGTCGAATACGACAGCATCGATCAAGTGCGTGGGATGGATATTTCCATCATCACCACAGCAAAAAACGACGAAGAGGGACGCGCCTTACTTAAAGAATTAGGAATGCCCTTTCGCGATCAATAAGTTCATCTATAGAGGGAACGATGGCGGCTAACGACACAATTGCAGATATGCTGACGCGCATCCGCAATGCCAACCTGGCGCGGCATCAAACTACACAAGTGCCAGCTACAAAATTGACCCGCAGCATTGCCAAAGTGCTACGGGAGGAAGGCTTTATTGCTGAAATCGAAGAAGCAGAAGAAGGGGTAAAACGCAATCTGGTGATTTCCCTGAAATACAAGGGAAAAAACCGTCAGCCTTTGATCACCGCCTTAAAGCGGGTAAGTAAGCCTGGCTTGCGTGTTTATTCAAATCGAAAAGAATTACCAAGGGTACTAGGCGGCATTGGCATTGCCATTATTTCTACATCCAGTGGCATTATGACTGACCGCGAAGCGCGGCGTCAGAACTTGGGTGGCGAAGTACTTTGTTACGTTTGGTAGTCATTGGTCATTAGTCATTTGTCATTAGTGAAAGACAAAGGACAAAGGACAAATAACAAAGGACAAAAAGTCATGTCACGTATTGGTAAACGTCCAATTACTATTCCCGCCAAAGTTCAAGTGGCGATCGATGGTACAAATATTGTGGTGAAAGGCCCGAAGGGGGAACTTTCTCGCACTCTCAGAGATAATGTCTCACTCTCTCAAGAGGGGGAAATATTACACGTAAATCGTCGGGATGAAACTCGGACATCGAAGCAATTGCACGGCTTGAGCCGCACTTTAGTTGCCAACATGGTCGAGGGAGTTTCCCAAGGTTTTCAGCGCCGTTTGGAAATTCAAGGCGTTGGTTACAGGGCACAACTTCAAGGGCGTAACCTAGTTTTAAATATGGGTTACAGCCATCAAGTGCAAATTGAACCACCAGATGGAATTCAATTTGCCGTAGAAGGTACCACTAACGTCATTGTTAGCGGCTATGACAAAGAAATCGTCGGTAACACAGCCGCCAAAATTCGTGCCGTTCGTCCACCAGAACCTTACAAAGGTAAAGGCATTCGCTATGCCGGTGAAGTGGTCAGACGGAAAGCTGGTAAGACTGGTAAGGGTGGTAAGAAGTAGAAATGAAACTTACTCGTAGAGAATCAAAAAATCGTCGTCATCGACGCGTTCGTGGCAAAGTGATTGGCTCCCCAGAACGTCCGCGTTTAGCGGTATTCCGTTCTAACGAGCATATTTATGCCCAGCTGATTGATGATACTCAGCATCAAACAATCGTGGCTGCATCGACCGTAGAACCAGAGTTGAAATCTAGTTTAGCGTCATGTGCAAACCGCGATGCATCAGTGCAAGTTGGTAAGTTGATCGCAGTGCGATCGCTAGAAAAAGGCATTACCAAAGTAGTCTTCGATCGCGGTGGTAACTTATATCATGGTCGTGTCAAAGCACTAGCTGATGCAGCACGCGAAGCTGGTTTAGATTTCTAAAGTCATTGGTCATTAGTCATTAGTTATTGGACAAATGACAAAGGACAAATGACAAATGACAACTGACCCTTCGGGTGACGCTCCTGCGTCGCTACCGCTTCGCTAACGCCAGTTACTCATGGGGGAGACCCCCAAGACCGCACTGGCTCACAAATGACGTTCACCAGAGCATAAATAAATTATGGCAACAGAGCGTAAAAGTAGAACAAAGCGTGCCAAAAAAGAAGAAACCACTTGGCAAGAGCGGGTTATCCAAATCCGCCGCGTAAGTAAAGTGGTCAAAGGTGGTAAAAAACTCAGCTTCCGAGCGATCGTTGTCGTTGGTAACGAACGCGGTCAGGTTGGAGTTGGAGTAGGCAAAGCTTCAGATGTAATTGGCGCCGTCAAAAAAGGCGTAGCCGACGGCAAAAAACACCTCATTGATATCCCAATCACCAAATCCAACTCCATCCCCCATCCTATTGATGGTGTCGGTGGCGGTGCAAAAGTGATTATGCGTCCAGCCGCACCTGGTACTGGGGTAATTGCGGGTGGTGCTGTGCGAACTGTGTTGGAATTAGCAGGAGTTCGTAACGTTTTAGCCAAGCAACTAGGCTCCAACAATCCGCTCAATAATGCTAGAGCCGCAGTTAATGCCTTATCTACACTGCGTACCCTTGCTGAAGTCGCCGAAGATCGCGGTATTCCTATTCAAAATCTCTACATCTAATTTAGTCATTAGTCATTGGTCATGAGTCATTAGTGAATAACAAAGGACAAATGACAAATGACAAACGACGAATGACAAACGACAAATGAGAACTTGATAAATTATGAGACTCCATGATGTTAAGCCACAAAAAGGCTCAAAGAAACGCAAGAAGCGTGTAGCTAGAGGTATTTCTGCCGGACAAGGCGCTAGTGCTGGTTTAGGTATGCGGGGTCAAAAATCTCGTTCTGGTAGTGGTACCCGACCAGGTTTTGAAGGTGGTCAACAGCCATTGTACCGCCGCTTACCTAAGCTGAAGGGTTTTCCGATTATTAATCAGAGGATTTACACTACGATTAATGTAGAGAAGCTAGCCTCCCTTCCCGCGAATACGGAAGTAACTTTGACCTCCTTGAAAGCCGCAGGTATCCTGACTGCTGTCAAGGGGCCACTGAAAGTTTTAGGTAACGGGGAATTGAGCATTCCGCTCAAGGTACAAGCGGCAGCTTTCACAGGTTCAGCGCGTAGCAAAATTGAGGCAGCTGGTGGTAGTTGTGAAGTCTTATGAGTGAGCCGGAACAGCGCACTTAAATGCAAGCCAACTCGCTGCCAGTGCTTGGTTCACTATAAAGGTAGCACTCTATGATCAGTCGAGATAAAGCCCCAACGGCTCAAGAAACTTTTATGCAGATGGCGCAGGCAGCTGGCCTCAGAGGTAGGCTGCTTGTCACCGTCGGTATTTTAATTTTGGTTCGCCTGGGTATTTTCTTACCCGTCCCAGGCATTGATAGACCGAGATTTGCCGAAGCCATATCGGGCAGTAATTCCATATTTGGCTTATTGGATATATTTTCCGGGCGAGGACTTTCGACTTTGGGAGTCTTTGCTTTAGGAATTTTGCCCTTCATTAATGCGTCTATTATCATCCAATTACTCACGGCGGCGATTCCAACTTTAGAAAATTTACAGAAAAATGAAGGGGAAGCCGGTCGCCGAAAAATATCGCAAATTACCCGCTATGTCACTGTAGGTTGGGCAATCCTTCAAAGTACAGCTTTTTCGGCATTATTCCTCCAGCAATTCGCCTTAAAGCCAGGGCCTATATTTGTCGCTGAAACTGCGATCGCTCTGACTGCTGGTTCGATGTTCGTCATGTGGGCATCAGAACTAATTACAGAACGGGGGATTGGGAACGGAGCATCATTGTTGATTTTTGTCAACATTGTTGCATCATTACCAAAAGCTTTAGGCGATACCATCGACTTGGTACAAGTCGGCGGTCGAGAAGCAGTGGGTCGGGTGATCGTGCTGGTCTTAGTTTTCCTCGCAACAATTGTTGGTATTGTGATTGTGCAGGAAGGGATGCGCCGCATCCCAATTATTTCGGCTCGTCGCCAAGTAGGTCGGCGAGTTTTGGCAGAGCAGCGTAGTTATCTGCCACTGCGGCTAAATCAAGGCGGCGTGATGCCAATTATTTTTGCTGCTGCCATCCTCAGTTTGCCACTGCTGATCGCCAATTTTACTAAAAATGCCGATTTGGCGAATATAGTTAACACTTATTTGAGTCCAAGCGGTTCTAGCTCCTGGGTCTATGCCTTGGTCTACATGGTTTCCATTGTTTTCTTCAGCTACTTCTATTCTTCGTTGATTCTCAACCCGGTAGATGTGGCGCAGAACTTGAAGAAAATGGGTTCTAGTATTCCTGGAATTCGTCCCGGCAAGGCAACTAGCGAGTATATCGAACGCGTGTCAAACCGACTAACTTTTTTAGGTGCGATCTTTTTGGGCTTCGTTGCTATTATCCCCACTGCCGTAGAAAGCGCTTTGAATGTGAAAACTTTCCGGGGAATAGGTGCTACCTCGTTGTTAATTTTAGTGGGTGTGGCAATTGAGACAGCCAAACAAGTCCAAACCTATGTTATCTCTCAGCGCTATGAAGGAATGGTGAAATAATAGTGACGCGATTAATCTTCTTGGGGCCACCTGGAGCGGGTAAAGGAACACAAGCTCAAACTTTGGCTGAACACTTGAATATTCCCCATATTTCTACTGGTGAAATCTTAAGACAAGCCATGAAAGAGCAGACTCCTTTAGGAATTAAAGCTCAAAGCTATGTTGATAGCGGTGAGTTAGTACCCGACCAGCTAGTGCAGGACTTGGTACAGGAGCGCCTTGATCGACCAGATGCCAAAAATGGTTGGATTCTAGATGGATTTCCCCGAAAAGTTACCCAAGCAGCTTTTCTGGAGAAGTTATTGGAAGCAATACATCAAGGTGGCGAAAGGGTAGTTAATTTAGATGCACCAGATGAAATTGTCATCGCACGTTTGCTAGCTAGAGGGCGAAAAGATGATACCGAAGAGGTGATTCGTCGTCGTTTAGAAGTGTACCGTGCTGAAACTGCACCTTTAATTGATTATTACGGCGATCGCAAAAAACTCCTAACAGTCAATGGCAATCAGTCCCAAGAGGATGTCACTGGTGAACTACAAAAGGTAATCGCTTCCTGAAAAGAAGGGGAATAGAGAGTATATAATCCCCTATTCCCCAACCACACTCCCAAGAAAAAGATCAATTTTAGCTAAGATATATTAATAAACTGTTGATATATTTCTTAAAATGTGTTTTTTTTGCAGATGAAGCGCTGCAACTGAACACGAAATTGTTGAGTTGAGGAAAAAACAAATTGTCTAAGCAAGATTTGATTGAAATGGAAGGCACGGTTACAGAGTCCTTGCCCAATGCGATGTTTCGCGTTGACTTGGATAATGGCTTTAACGTGCTAGCACACATTTCCGGCAAGATTCGCCGAAATTATATCAAGATTTTGCCCGGCGATCGCGTCAAGGTGGAGTTAACACCCTACGACTTGACCAAAGGCAGAATTACTTATCGACTACGAAAGAAGTAAGTATATGTAGAGAATTTTACCATAAAACCATTTTTTTGACTGTTTACTAGTCATTTAACTGGATTAATTTCCCTATAAATGCTATAATTTTATATTTGGAGTCAAAAAATAAAAGGCCATGAAAGTTAGAGCCTCAGTCAAGAAAATTTGTGAAAAGTGTAACGTGATCAAACGTCGTGGTCGCGTTATGGTGATCTGCGTGAACCCGAAACACAAGCAACGTCAAGGATAAAACTCTTACCAACAGAGTGAGTTGTAACACGCATATCATCATTAAAACGAAAAGACGCGATTAGTCACGTTTTTCCAACCAACAGTAATTGCGAGAACAATAGGGAGAGTTCATTGTGGCACGTATTGCCGGAGTAGACCTTCCACGCGATAAGCGCGTCGAGATCGGTCTAACTTACATCTACGGAATTGGTTTATCACGCTCTCAAGAAATTATAGCGGCTACTGGTGTGAACCCAGACACCCGCGTTAAAGACTTAAGTGATGCCGATGTAACAGCCCTACGAGGGGAAATAGAAAGCAACTATCAAGTTGAAGGCGACTTGCGGCGCTTGGAGTCTTTGAACATCAAGCGCTTAGTTGACATTGGTACCTACAGGGGTCGTCGTCATCGCATGGGATTACCAGTCAGAGGCCAAAGAACTCGCACCAATGCCAGAACCCGTCGAGGCAGAAGGCAGACAGTGGCTGGGAAGAAGAAGGCTCCAGGGAAATAATTTTGCAACGCTTGCTAATCCGAGCAAGTTTTACCTTAAATCAACTAAACAAGTATGGCGAGACAACCAACTAAAAAATCCGGGAGCAAGAAGCAGAAACGGAATGTGCCTAGTGGGATGGCCTACATCCAATCTACTTTCAACAATAGCATTGTCACCATTACCGATCAAAATGGAGATGTCATCTCCTGGGCCAGTGCTGGTTCTAGCGGTTTTAAGGGAGCAAAAAAGGGAACTCCCTTTGCAGCGCAAACCGCTGCTGAAAGTGCAGCCCGTCGAGCTATCGATCAAGGAATGCGCCAAATTGAGGTAATGGTCAGTGGGCCAGGAGCAGGTAGAGAAACCGCTATCCGGGCACTTCAAGGAGCAGGACTGGAAATTACTCTGATTCGGGATATTACCCCGATTCCTCACAATGGTTGTCGTCCGCCCAAGCGCCGTCGAGTTTAAACACCAAGACTTGGGTATTGAGGACGAAAAGTTACAGCCAGCAATGACCGCTTGAGCGTCTAACGTGCAAACTGTTATTGAGTCAAAGCTTGGGCAACCAGAAGTGCGTCAGATTTTCCCACCGGGAAAGCTGTTAAACTTCCGGCTACCCAAAATATTATTAATCAATTTTGGATTTTAGATTTGCGATTTTAGATTGAACCCGATTATAAGGGTGCTGGGCCTCGTGGATTTTAAGTTGATGATTTAAGATTTGTTGCGCCAATCAGAGGCGGAGCATGAACGAAAGAAGCACAATCCAAAATCCAAAGTCCAAAATCGAAAATTGGCAATCAATTCTGGAGGCAATTGATTTGTCTGCTAGCAGCACCTTAGAAAAAGGGAGGCTCATCCGTGGCGCAGTTTCAAATTGAATGTGTAGAGTCGAATACCGAAGAAAGTCGGAACCATTACAGTAAATTTGTTTTGGAACCTCTAGAACGCGGTCAAGGAACAACTGTTGGCAACGCACTGCGGCGGGTTTTACTATCTAATTTAGAAGGTACAGCAGTTACAGCAGTGCGGATTGCGGGCGTTTCACACGAGTTTGCTACAGTTCCGGGCGTGCGGGAAGATGTGCTGGAAATCCTCATGAAAATGAAGGAAGTTATCCTCAAAAACTATTCTTCGCAGCCTCAGATTGGGAGATTACTCGTTACCGGCCCAACAACAATCACTGCGGCGCATTTTGATTTGCCGAGTGAAGTAGAAGTCATCGATCCGACCCAGTATGTAGCCACCATCGCTGAAGGTGGAAAGCTGGAAATGGAATTTCGGATCGAGAAAGGCAAAGGCTATCGCACTGTAGAGCGAGGACGTGAGGAAGCCACATCGTTGGATTTTCTCCAAATCGACTCAATATTTATGCCAGTGCGAAAAGTCAACTACAGTGTTGAAGAATCTCGTGGGGAAGGCTTGATTCCAAAAGACCGACTATTGTTGGAAGTTTGGACAAATGGCAGTATTTCTCCTCAAGAAGCACTATCTTCGGCTGCTGCGATCTTGGTTGATTTATTCAACCCGTTGAAAGATATCTCCCTGGAACCAACAGACACAGGTTCAGATATTCCAGACGATCCAACTGCCCAGATACCCATCGAAGAGTTGCAACTTTCTGTGCGGGCATATAACTGTCTCAAACGGGCACAAGTTAACTCTGTGGCAGATTTGTTGGATTATACCCAAGAAGACCTCTTAGAAATTAAGAACTTTGGGCAGAAGTCAGCAGAAGAAGTCGTGGAAGCTTTGCAGCGACGCTTGGGCATCACACTGCCAATGGAAAGAGGCTCTAAACACCCTTAAGAAAAACCTTCATAATTCATAGTGCATAATTATGCGTCACCGTTGTCGCGTCAAAAAACTCAGTAAACCAGCCGATCAACGCCGTGCTTTACTGCGATCGCTCGCCACCGAGCTGATCCGTCATGGTAAGATCACCACCACTTTAATTAGAGCGAAAGTTCTAAGAAGTGAAGTGGAAAAAATGATTACCCTAGCCAAAAATGGCTCCTTGTCAGCACGTCGGGAAGCCCTTGGCTATATCTTCGACAAACAACTGGTTCACGCTCTATTTGAGCAAGCTCCAACTCGATATGGCGATCGCCAGGGCGGTTATACCCGCATCCTGCGTACCGTACCGCGTCGGGGTGATAATGCAAAAATGGCAATAATTGAATTGGTTTAAGTCATTTAGTCAAGAGTCATTAGTCATTAGTCATTGGTCATTTGTAAATAACAAAGGACAAGTGACAAAGGACAAATGACAAAAGACAAAGGACAAAATCTGTATGTTAGAAAGCCACCAGCCTACACAAACTCATCGAGTAGCCTTGGTAATCCAATACCTGGGCACTCATTTTCATGGCTGGCAACGGCAAAAACAACACCGGACAGTTCAAGAAGAGATTGAAATTGCGATCGCTACTATTCTTGGGTATCATGTAACACTACATGGTGCTGGGCGAACCGATTCTGGAGTTCACGCTGCTGCTCAAGTAGCCCATTTTGAAGCTACAGGTTTTATTCCGCCTCACAAGTGGGCAACAATCCTCAACAGCTACCTGCCGCCAGATATATTAATCAGGGCTTCAGCTAGTGTCGATAACCGTTGGCACGCTCGCTTTAGTGCAGCCTATCGACGGTATCGCTACACAATATATACTGAAGATCGGCTTAACTTGTTTGTAAGACCCTTCAGTTGGCATTATTATTATGCACCCCTGGATGAATCTTTAATCCAAGCTGCCTTGAAACCTCTCTTGGGAAAGCATCACTTAGCTGCTTTTCACCGTGCAGGCTCAAAGCGATCGCATTCCTGGGTAGAGGTGCAAGCAGCAGAGTGTCGTCGCAGTGGGCCATTTATCCATATTGAAATACAGGCAGATGGATTTTTGTATGGCATGGTACGGCTGTTGGTAGGGATGCTGGTAGAAGTAGGTTCTGGACAACGAACACTTTCTAGCTTCACCGAACTCTGGAAAGAAGAACGCCGGGAAGAAGTGAAATATGCCGCACCGCCTCAAGGCTTGTGTTTGTTGCGAGTCGGCTATCCCGATTTTCCCTTTCCTAAAGAGATTTGGTACGACACCTTGCCAAAGTTCGTCACTAGTCAAGAGTCATTAGTCATTGGTTCTTAGTAACTACAAATGACAAAAGACAAATGACTAATGACAAATTACCCTCCGGGTTCGCCAGTTGCTCATGGGGGAAACCCCCAAGACCGCACTGGCTCAAAAATGACAAAGGACAAATGACAAATGACAACAGTTAAAACATACCTTCCTTCTCAAGCAACCCTTGAGCGTGAGTGGTACATAGTAGATGCCACCGATAAACGCCTCGGTCGCCTCGCCAGCGAAATCGCTCAGGTATTGAGAGGCAAAAAGAAACCCGAATATACACCTCATTTAGATACAGGTGATTTCGTAATCGTCATCAATGCCGAGAAAGTAGCAGTTACAGGCAAAAAGCGGACTCAAAAGCTTTACCGCCGCCATTCTGGTCGTCCCGGTGGGATGAAAACCGAAACTTTCGCTAAACTACAAGACCGCATACCAGAGCGGATTTTAGAACAAGCTGTCAAAGGTATGCTACCTAAAAATAGCCTGGGTAAGCAGTTGTTCACCAAGCTGAAAGTCTACGCTGGGCCTACGCATCCCCATGATGCTCAAAAACCTAAAGAACTAAAAGTTAATACAATTCCTGGAGAAGAAAATTAATGGTAGTAGCAGATGCCAATAGCGGTCGCGCCGTATACTGGGGTACTGGCCGTCGTAAGAACGCAGTAGCACGGGTACGCTTGGTTCCAGGAACCGGCCAACTGACTGTGAACGGTAAAGATGGAAACTTGTATTTCCAATTCAACCCCAACTATCTGGGAGTGATTAAAGCGCCCCTGGAAACTCTGGGACTAGAAAACGAATATGACATTTTGGTGAAAGCAGAAGGCGGCGGCTTGACCGGACAGGCTGATTCTGTTCGTTTGGGAGTTGCTCGTGCTTTGTGCCAACTCGACCCAGACAACCGCCCACCTCTGAAAACTGAAGGTTATTTGACTCGCGATCCGAGAGCAAAAGAGCGGAAGAAATATGGTTTACATAAAGCTCGGAAAGCGCCTCAGTACTCTAAGCGTTAGGGAATTGGGCACTGGTGAAGAAGGTGATAGGTTACAGGGGACAGGTGATAGTTTTCTGTTACCTGTAACCTGTTCCCTTCTCCCTTCTCCTAGCTGCAATTGAACGCTGAAAGTTATAATTTATATAGATTCATCACAAAAAGAACAATGGCTAAAGCTGATATTCACCCCAAGTGGTATCCAGACGCTAAAGTTTACTGCAACGGTCAAGTTGTTATGACCATTGGCTCTACCAAGCCAGAATTGCACGTAGATGTTTGGTCTGGAAATCACCCCTTTTACACAGGCACTCAGAAGATTATTGACACTGAAGGTCGAGTAGAACGCTTCCTCCGTAAGTACGGTATGAGCAGCACTCAAACATCTGGCGACGAACAAGACAAAAAGTAGCGAGTTGGCTCTGCTGTTAACGACGGCCCTGCATCAGCTGGGTCGATTTTCATTTATATGCTCGAGCCAATTTGTTATTTTTTTAAGGAGCGATCGCAATCGTCATGGCTGAATCATACTTACTGGACAAACTAAAATCCGTTGAACAAACCTTTAATGAATTAACCCGTCGTCTTGGCGACCCCGATACCGCTAGCAATCCTGATGAGTATCAAGAAATTGCTAAGTCTCGTTCTTCTTTGGAAGAGGTCGTTGATACATACGAAATTTGGAAAACAACCCAAGAAGACTTGATTGGAGCGCGTCAGGTTTATAAAGAATCTGCAAGTGACCCAGAGTTGCAAGAAATGGCATCACTGGAAGTAAAAGAACTTGAAGAAAAAATAGAACATTTAGAGTCTCGCTTGAAAGTCTTGCTGCTACCACGCGACCCCAATGATGAAAAGAATATCATGTTGGAAATTCGTGCTGGTACTGGTGGCGATGAAGCAAGTATTTGGGCTGGCGATTTGATGCAGATGTACACCCGCTATGCCCAGACTCAAGGTTGGAAAGTTTCTCTAGTGAGCGAATCTCGTGGAGAAATGGGTGGCTGGAAAGAGGTCATTCTAGAAATTAAAGGTAATGACGTTTACAGCCAGTTAAAATTTGAAGCTGGAGTGCATCGTGTGCAGCGCGTGCCGGCAACTGAATCTGGGGGACGGGTTCATACTTCCACAGCCACCGTTGCGATTATGCCAGAGGTGGATGATGTGGAAATTCACATTGACCCGAAAGATATTGAAATGACTACAGCCCGTTCTGGTGGTGCTGGTGGACAAAACGTCAACAAGGTGGAAACAGCCGTTGACTTGATGCACAAACCAACGGGAATACGCATTTTCTGTACAGAAGAACGCAGCCAGTTGCAAAACAAAGAACGGGCGATGCAAATTCTGCGGGCGAAGTTGTATGACATCAAGTTAGGCGAACAACAAGCAGAAGTAACTTCCATGCGGCGATCGCAAGTTGGTACTGGATCGCGATCGGAAAAAATTCGCACCTATAATTATAAAGATAACCGCGCTACCGATCATCGGTTAGGTCAGAATTATTCCCTTACCCCTGTTTTGGATGGTGATTTAGAGACACTTATCCAGTCTTGTATATCTCTAGACCAACAAGAACGTCTCGCAGAGTTAGCGACTTCTGCCGCTAACTAATTTTTGCTGTTAAATAACCTGTAAAACCACTTGTTGTTCTGTTGCTTTTAACACATACAGGTGGTTTTCTAATATCGCGTGGAGTATATCTTCTATTTCACTGGGATAATGGTAATAAGAAAATTCGTACTTCATAACGTAATTTAACTTTGCCCATTCCTTCAGCGTTTGACAGGTATAAATTAGCTTTTCCGTTTCTTCTTGCCAACGCGCAAAAATCCGGTAGCTAAAAAAGCTGCTGCATATATTGCCTTTTGCATCCCAGTAGGAAATACACACTTGATGCTTCAGAAGGTGGATTTTTTTGATTTGCTTAACATCGTAGCCTTTAACTTTTAAAGCTTCTTTGGTTTCTGTGTCAGAAATGTTCCACAGTTCTGGTTTAATTTTATTAGTGGCTATAAGGTTTTTACCTTTGCGGCGATATTGATTAATTTTGCGTGGCTTGCGAAACATGATGCACCTTCGATATTATTTCTTCGCAGCAAAGTCTAGCTATTAGCACAAGCGCCGTAGCAAACTAAGTTTTTTGGGTTGGTTAAAGATAGATGGGTTATTCTACTAGCTTGATGCCTGTAGTTGCCGATTTACAACCAGAGATATAGTTTAGTACTAAAACACAAGGCTGTCAATATAAAAGTAAACTTGTAATATTGAAAGTAGACTTGTAAATACAGTTGGCTAGCTATATAAGCAGTGAAGATCGAAAGCAAACAAAAACTGATTGAAATCATTAAACTAGCTCGCGGTTCAATGAGTCAGCGAGCCTTTGGTAAGCTTTTGGGAGTATCTGCTACTGCTGTTCAGATGTGGGAAAAAGGTGTGAAGGTTCCAGATACAGAAAATTTGGCTCGAATCGCATCGAAAGCAGGCTACACAATGGAAGAGTTAATCAGCTGCATAGATGGCAAGCCAATTCCAGAAACCTCAGATTTGAGTCTGATTCTTAGACAAATCCAGCACATGCCTTTGGCCCAAGTGGCTCAAATCGTCCAAGCTGCGGCAGAGAGATTGGCAGCTGTAGCTGAAGCATCCGGGGATGAAGCAAAAGCAAGTTGAATATTAAAATAATTCGTAATTCGTAATTCGTAATTCGTAATTAAGTTTTTTAAGGGCGATTTAGGGGACTTCCAAATAAAACAATATCTCAAAACTACAGCATTTGCGGCTGTTATGAGGTACAATAGCAGCAACTAGCAAACCAGTTTC
>NZ_CAWUDN010000076.1:0-38678 GCF_963920915.1 Nostoc sp. PCC 9305 | reverse complement strand
CATTAATGAGTCTTTGAACTCCATTAATGAGTCTTTGAACTCCATTAATGAGCCTCTGAACTCCATTAATGAGGCTTTGAACTCCATTAATGAGTTTTTACTTTCTGCTCTCTGCTCTCCTACTCCCTACTTCTCATTTCCAATGCCCAATGCTCGACTCAATTATGAAGAAGTGCTTCGGGAGAATTTACTGTATCTTCTGGCATGGAAGTTTCGCCTTCCAAGCCATTGATTCGACGGTAAAAATCTTGCAGATAATTTAAATCTTGGGAAAAAAAGTTTTCCACTATTGCAGGTGTCACTTCTGATAAAGCACCTAAGTGGGTAATCACTCGCGACAAGATAATAATTGTGGCATAAACGGGATTCGCTTTAACACGTGGGTCACGCAAGGGTGCAATCTCGTCTATCGCCGTTGATAACCGCATTACACCTTTGCGATGGAGGTTGCCTTCAGAGTCTAGATACCCCTTTGGCAGTGTAAATTCAAACTCTGTGGGAAACATAATTCTCCTAATTATTTCACGCGTTTAAATTCCTCAAAAGCAACCTCCACCTCCTCAATTTCGATGTCATGGCTGCGGGCGTTGACATCGGCAATCTTGTAACTTGCAGGCCAAGCACCGGCTAACTCAAATCTAGCTACTTCTTGATTTGCCTGATTATAAATAGACAAAGCAACAAGTCTACGTTGCTGTGACCAATTACCCTTTTCGACTTTTTCAAACCACTTCCAAAAATCCATAGAGTTGGTAGTACCTCTACGCAGAATGAGATTACCACTCTTGGGATTGCTAGGAAGCTTAGTTCTCACCACCTGACCTTTTGATTGCCCTTTTGTACCCCAAGTTTGAGAAGTGACTTCAGTAATTTCAATAACCTCTTGTGTTCTTTTAAAGCCTTGACACTCCAAAAAGAAACAATTGGCATCGTTTTGACCTTCTAGTGTCAGTTCTAAATAGAACCGATGGGCTGTCAGAACTTCTGGAATTCGGCTTGCGGATTGTACCACTGTTAAATAATTCGTAATTCGTAATTCGTAATTCGTAATGACGCTTGCGGACTCGCTACTGCTACGCTCTAAGCAAAGCTATGCCGCAGGCTTTACCTAATTACGATTATTTGATTCGTTTAATTCCTTCGTGAACCAATTCAACTGTTTCATTTGCCATATCACCACCGGAGGCTGTTAAGGTAGGCCCGGTGTATTTACAGGGATAGCAATTGACAATGTTCCAACGTGCTTTTTCAGAGCCTTGTTGGTCGTAAGCAACCACCGAACCAGTTTTACGATTCTGTGCCCACTTCCGAGGGTCTCCCATGTCTTCGTTACAATCTTGATACCATTTATAAAGGTCTATATCATCAGTGGCGATGACTTTTACTGTAATGTTGGTAAATTTAACAACAGTTGGTGTAGCTTGACGCATTAGTTTAGCGCCTTTAGATGAACCGTGAACTTCTTGCGCTGGTGTATTTTCAACGCCTAGTCCGCTAATTTCTTTGATGAATTTATCAGTAATTCCGTCAGCCTCGAAGTAAAACTTACAAGAGGTTAAAAATTCGCCTGCCATACTTTTAGACTCCTTTGTGTGTAATTAATTTGGGAATGGGGGATGGGGAATTAGGAGTGAAGAGGGGAATAGGTTACAGGTTACAGGGTACAGATTATTCCCTGTCACCTGTCACCTGTCATCTGTCCCCTAATTCCAATGCCCTATTCGCTATCTTCAATGCCATTCCATTGGCTGATGCGGAAAACAACAAATTCAGCCGGTCTGACGGGGCAAACGCCGACTTCGATGTATAAACGTCCTAAAATTCTGGTTTCTGGTGGGTTCAATTCTTCGTCGCACTTGACATAGAATGCTTGGGCTGGAGATGCGCCAAATAAAGCACCTTCACGCCAGATACGCTCTAAGAAGTTGCTCACAGTACGGGTGACACGTGCCCATAAATCTTGGTCGTTCGGTTCAAAAACTACCCACTGAGTACCTAATTCTAGGGATTTTTCGATATAGCTAATTAACCGACGCACACTGATGTAACGCCACTCTGTTTTATCTGGCTCAACTAAAGTGCGTGCGCCCCAAATGCGAATACCTCGGTTGGGGAAGCTGCGAATACAATTTATCCCCAGGGGATTTAATAGTTCTTGTTCGCGGAAGTTTGTTTCATAGCCCAAACCAATTACGCCTCTGGGAACTTCATTTGCGGGGGCTTTGTAAACTCCTCTGGTTTCGTCGGTGCGGGCCCAAACACCCATCACATGACCGCAAGGAGGTACTAAAATTGGATTACCGCGATCGCGTGGATTGGGTACTTTAATCCAAGGATAATAAAGGGCCGCAAACATCGAACGACGGTTAAATCTATTCAACCACTCCACTACTTGTTGCGGTTTGACGGCTTCTGGTGGCGAATCAAGTACAACCATCCGGTTGGGCGGGTTGGGAATATCGCCACTGGCAGAACCCTCGCACATACTAATCATCAGTTCGATGATGCCGTGAACTTGATCTAAATTCAGCACCTGTTCTTGATAAGCCCGCATCACATCAGGACAAGCCAGCATTGTGATTTCATCAACTTCAAAGATACCGCGTACCCCGGTGCGATCGTCTCTAACCCCTTCTAAATTTTGTGAAAATCTATCGGGTGGGGCAGCGACAATGGGCGGTGCTAGTTCATATTGACCATTCACGGGACGACGAGCTAAAGGTTGTCCGCTTTGAGTTATGTCTTCTACAGTGACATACATGGAATTTCTCAATGCCGCCAGCGCATAAGTCGCCGTTTGACCAGCAGGTTCGCGGTTCATTGTCAAGTTCTCGTATTCCTCTAGAAGCTCATCTCCCCGACGAATTTGGATGGTAAAATATTCACCTGTATTTGGAGGCGCTTCTCCTTCAGTACCTTCGGGTAGGGCGCGGGGCGAACCATCAATAATTACAATATTTACTAATCCACCTGCTGCTTGTTCAGCACGCAAAGTAAAGCGGAGGGCTGGACGATTACCTCTAGAGTTAATTCTGAGGGTAGCTGGTTCTGGATTTGCGGGTCTGGGTGCGTTTGGTAACTGAGTCCCAATGCTTGTTACCCAGCAACGACCGCCACCATTCATAAAGTAGCCGTAGACTGAAAAGGGTAAATAGGCGTTGAAGTCGGTGAAGCCGTCAGAGTTGGGACGGGCAAAGTAGTTTAAAAATTGCGTCCAAGTGGTTACTAGCATGGGCTTGTATAATTCAGCCCCACCGCGAACGTCTTCTGTAAAGCCTACAAATCCGGCAACTGCTGTGCTAACACCTTCAATTGGTCGGCTACCCCGGTCAATTTCTTCGATGTAGACACCAGGAGCAAAGTAATCAAGTCTAGCCATGAAAGTTTCTCCAAGTCAGTAAAAATCTAATTATTCAGGAGTTAGAAATATTTCTTTGAAAGTATTACTTTGGTTATCTACCAATGCATTGACGTTTTGGGGTAAATAGCCAGGATGATTCAGAGTCAAAACATAATTACCTAAATGAAGGTCTTCAAAAAAGAACAGCCCTTCTTTAGTAGTTGATATGGACTTGTCAGTTCCTCTCACAGCCACTTCTGTCGCTACCAACGGCAAATTTGTCACCGCACTTTTGACAACACCCGCGATCGCAACTCGTCTGGTTAATACTAAACTGTCACTATCGCGAGACAATTGATTTCGCAAATTGAAAATTCGCTCCCAAACCAAAGGCACTGGAGTCGGTTGTGGCTCGAAGGGTATTGTGACTGTCAAATATAAGGCTGAACGCAATGGCACACTGAGAGCGCTCCATAAAGAGCCAATTTCAATTGGCGGCTCTAAGGCAACTGTCATGTTCAAATTACCATAGCCGCGTAATTCAGGAACCAAAAACTCCTCTTCCAAGGTGCGATGGCGCAACAGCACAGTCAATGCCTCACTAATAAAGTGATGCTCCCCTAAAGCTGTTCTATCCCAGGCTGTTAATAGCAGCGAAACATCAAACCAAGCGGGTGCCCAATTTACAGTGGCAGGTTGTAGAGCGCGTGTTAGCTTGCGTTCTACTTGCCTGCCAGAATGTTGTACCTGCTTACTCTCACGTATATCAAAAATGTATAAATTGAGAGTCGGGCCTGCTCCCTCTTCCCTCCGATTACCAGGATGGCTAAAGTCAATTTGCTCTGTACTGGTAAGTGAGGTTCCTCCAGCGAGAATTTCGGCTAAAGTTTGAAGAACGAAGATAAGCATGAAGATGTTCTGCTGGTAGCTAATCCAGATGCCTCTACAGTATATGTATCGGGCTTCTAAAGTTAATTAGACTTTTGTCGATATTTTTTAAATCGGGTATTGGGTCAAGAATCCGTAAAGCAGCAACTTCAGTTTGTAGATTAAGCTGGAGCAGTTCTTAATTAGACGCACTACATTTTTTTCTTGTGGGGTGGGCTGAAAAGCATTGGTGTCTTAAGGCAGAAGCCCAAATGTCAAAGGTATATTCATTGAATTCGGGGTGTCGTTTATCGAATTCGGGCAGCCGTTTATCGAATTCGGGGTGTCGTTTATTGAATTCGGGCAGCCGTTTATCGAATTCGGGGTGTCGTTTATTGAATTCGGGCAGTCGTTTATTGAATTCGGGCAGCCGTTTATTGAATTCGGGCAGCCGTTTATTGAATTCAGGCAGCCGATTATTATTTTTGTTCAATTTTAATTTGAGGAGGATAAAACCTAAACACAAAAAGACTTTTCATCCAGTCCCCAGTCCCTAGCTATACTAGTTGACCCTAGTGATTTCATCTTAACTTGACACTAATGGCTGAAAAGCCGACCCAAGTAGTCCATTAAGCTAACGAAAGCTTGGGTACGGAGTAAGTATTTCAGTGCTTAACATCAAGATTAAAGTCTTTACTACAAACTTGTTTACACAGCAAAGTTAGCTTGATATACATGTGAATACAAACCTTAATAATTATTTGTATGAATTATCCCAAAAGATAACTTAACAAAAAAATAAACATTACCGAGACTGCATAATTTTATACTGGTCAGCAGAAGGGTAAAAACATTTAGTTGCAAAAAGCGAGTGAAGCTATGACACTAGGCTTTTCTGTACAAAAACTAGACAATGGCTCTAATTATTTGAGTTCCTCAGACATCCAAAGCTTTTGTCAGCTTGAGTCTGAGCAGTTAACTAGTCAGTATCCGATTTTTTTCGCTCGAATTGTCTATCATGATTCATTATTGAGAGCTAATCAAGAGGTGATAAGTTATAGTCAAGACCAAGTTCCTTTTTCCCCAAAAACTTTAGCTTATTTGCGTTCGGAAGCATGGCTGACAGATTTTCCGCCTGCTTTGACTTTACAGGAATTTAAGCTTAAGGGCTTTTCATGTATTTCTTATATTTGCCCCATATCCTATAGAAATCAAAAAATTGAATATATTCAAATCATTACTCATGAGCCTCTCTCGTCGAGTTTACAATTATATGTAAAACGCTCTGCTATGTTGCTGAGTAAATATGTAGATATTTCCTTAGATTATGGCAGACAAAAAACTGAAATTAAACTCCTAGAAGATATCTTGCATCGAGTCGGTCATCAATTGCGTAACTCTCTAGGACTTATAGGATTGTATGCACATAATCTCTGCTTAGGTTTAGAGGATAGCCCTTGGCAAGAGCAAGCAACAATCATCGGCGAAAGTATCCAAGATTTAGATACTAATTTAAACGAACTGATTGATTGCGGTCAAAGTGCAAAATTAAGGGTAACACTTCAAGATTTAAGAAGTTTAGTAGTTGAAAGTATTGCAAATTTGCAACCTTTAATTAATCAGAAAAAACTTAAAATATTGATTCCCGATACATCGACAATACTGAAGATAGATAGATTACAAATGAAACAAGTTTTTGATAATATCCTCAGTAATGCTGCTCATTTCAGCCCTAATTCAGGAACTATTACCTGTAGCTGGCAAATTTTCCAAGATGAAGTTTTAATTAAAATCTCCGATCGAGGGCCAGGATTGTCTCAAGAAGACTTACAAAAAATATTTACCCCATTTTATTCCCGACGGAAAGGAGGTACAGGACTGGGTTTGACTATTGCTAAAAAAATTATTTTAGATCATCAAGGAAGTATCTGGGCACAAGTCTTATCAGAAAGTGGGGCACAATTTTCGATGATTTTGCCTCGTTCAAGGAGCGTGAATTAATTTATAATTCGTAATTCGTAATGACGCTCGCGGACTCGCTACCGCTACGCTAACGTAATTCGTAATTAAAGATATGGCTAATGATAATAATAAACTTTCAGTTTTACTCGTAGATGACGAAGAAAGATTTCGTCAAGGATTACGTACTCTCCTAAATTTTTATAGTATTAATTCTGCCTTACCTGTAGAAGTTATTGGTGATGCAGATTCTGTTGAGCAGGTTTTAAAGTTTACAACCCAGAAGTGTCCAGATTTAATTTTGCTGGATATGCAATTGAAAGGATGTGATGGAATTACAGTTCTGGCACGTCTTAAAGAAGCTGCTTACACTGGCAAGGTTTTAGTATTGTCGGCTCATCAAGAAGACGACTGGATTTTTAGAGCGATGCAGGGAGGAGCCGCAGGTTATGTATTTAAAAATCGTGTGGCAACCCAATTGTGTGAAGCTATTGACACTGTAACTAGGTCAGAAATTTATCTACCTTCAGAAGTTGCTAGTCGATTTTTCCGGTTTTTTCAGGCTTATTCAGATTCTTGTGTAAAAGCATGTCATGAGGTGCATTTAACCGAAAGAGAGCAAGAGGTTTTATACTGGTTAACTCAAGGTGCTTCTAATGAAGAAATCGCGAAACATTTATATGTAACAGTTGCTACTGTTAAGGCGCATCTCACCAGTATTTTTGAAAAATTGAAGGTTACTAGCCGGACTCAAGCGATTGTGACTGCCCTCAAGTTAGGATTAGTTCATGCTTGAGCGCGACTTAAGTAGTCGGCGCAATTCACGAAACTTTTTGTATATGGCTTCATTTGAATCTTTTTATCGAGAATACCCCTGCTCGTACAATTCTCCCTTAAGTTGCGATCGCCCCTTCCAAACGGCGCAGCAAATCAAGGGTGCTAAGTTTTGCTTGGAATGTGGTTTTCCAGCAACTTTACCACAGGAGGGTGAGATTAAAGGAAGTCAGGGAACTTATCAAATAACTAGTTTTGTCGGCGTGCGAGGTTTAGGCCGTTTATACTCAGGTGTTCAACTTAAAGACAAACAACCTGTAATCATCAAAGAATACCTGCTCCCCAATCGTTCTTTTAATGAAAGTGAGACTCAAAAGCGGAAAGAGACTTTTAAACGGGTGGGTGGGGTAAGTTTAGCCGATAGTCGAATTCAAAACTTCCGTTTGGTGGAAACCAAAGAAGCGATCGCAGATGAAAAAGGAGAACGCTGCTATCTTATTACTCAAGGAATCGAATCATCCCAAACTTTAGGTAAATATCTCATAGAAAAGGGAGCAATGACATCTCTTGAGGTGCGTGAAGTCCTAAATCAAGGTTTACAAACTCTCCAGTTTCTCCACACTCAAAAGCTGCGTTTTCCCTCCAATCAAACACAACTGGGTATCACTCACGGCAATATCAATTTAGACAGTACTTTAATTAAAGTAGAGAATAATCAAAAGTTTTCTATATACTTTTGTGATTTAGCTATCTGGGAAAACTTATTTATTCCCCCAATTATTCCTCAACCTGCTCCCGCCAGACCTGAGCAAGATTTAGAATCATTAGGATTATTAGCCTTTTATTTATGGGTAGGGCGGACAACTAATTTTTCATCTAACCAGCCTCTCGACCCTAGAGATAATCAGCAATGGCCGGATAACGATAGCTATTTAAAGCAGTTTATTTATCGTTTAATTGGGCTGGAAACTCCTTTTGAGAGTGCAGAAGCGGCTCGTAAAGCACTACTAGAACTTTCTCAAGAAGATCGTGCTAAAAGTTCAGCACGTTCTACAGCTTCTCAAGAAATAAAAAAGCCTTTGCCAATGCCCTTAATTTTGCTAGTAATCCTATTTTTATTACTACTTGGTGGAGGAATTTGGTATTGGCTTTGGGGTAGGAAAACAGATAATCCTAATCAATATATCCAATGGTCTAGACTTGTGCGGAATTTCTCAGAAGTACCCAACGTTCCTTCTGGACAATTTACCTACACAGGAGAAAAAGATAGTACGTGGAGTTTTGTTTTAACGCAATTAGTGGACAACAGCCGTTTAGGAGATTTATTGACCAGGCCAAAGCCAGATGCAACAGCAACATTTGACTATAAATCTGTTCTGTCATCAAATATAAATAATCCGATTAAAAGTATCGAAGAAGTCCAAACAAACAAAAAAGATTTTGCAATTACTAGTTTGGTAGACAACATTACAGATAAACTTGCGAAAAAAGCAGTAGCCTATGATGGTTTACTTGTTTTTGTCGCATTTAATAAAAGAGACTCAAATCTTGCCAATGCTCTTGGGGGGCAAATCAATCTTGAGCAATTGCGTCAAATTTACACAGGCAAAATTACTAATTGGCAGCAGATTAATCCCAAACTTCCAAATCTGCCTGTGAAACCTTTTGCCCCAACTGAACCGGAAGCAATCAGTAAATTTCAACAAATAGTTCTGCCAAATGCCCCTCAAGACGAAGCTTTATTTGCAGCGAAAGTTACTAAACTTGATACAACAAAAACCCAAAATCTAATACGCAGTGAAACTTTAGATGGGCGAACTACTGGTATTATCAGTTTTGGGATTATTAGTAAAACTTCGAGTCAGTGTACTGGCTATCCTCTAGCGATCGCAGATACTAAAAAGTCCGCTATTCAACCTCTGTTTCAAAAGCGCGATCGCCGCTCAATTAATCCCTCAGATGATTTGTGTCAACATGATGATTATTATGTTGATGTCACAACTTTCCAAAGCTACGCCTTGGGATACCCTATTTTTGTAGTGTACCCTAAAGACAGCAACCGCCTGCCTGGTGGTTCTACATTTGCCCAGATGCTAACTACTCGTCAGGGTCAGTGTTTACTTAGTAAAGTAGGTCTTGTAGCTTTACAACCTATGCCTGATGATATAAAGTCTTATGCCTGCAAATCGGTGCCCTAATCCTAGTTGCGAATATTTTAACCGCGCCCTGCCTAACAATGCTAAGGTTTGCCCTTGGTGTTCCACCCCTGTGGGTAATGTAGTTTCTCCTACACCACAACCACCTAGTCAACCTCCACCTATTCAACAACAACCTAGTCAACCACCTGTTCAGTATCAGCGGCCGCCTACAGACCAACCTAACTACCAAGCTCCCCAACAAGCCCCCACTGATTATTCAACAGTCTATCAGCCACGAGTTTCCTATCAACCAACGCCACCTGTTTATACCCCTCCGCCTCAAAGAGCGCCAGCCTTAAAGCTGATTCATAGCACTGGCAGAGAATTTCATCTCATTGGGGAAGGAGGTTATATTGGTCGCCGCAGTCAGAGTCCAGGAATAGCGCCGCCAGAAATTGACTTGACCGGCATTCCCAGTGAGGGAATAGTCTCTCGTCGTCATGCGCGAGTCGATTGGGACTGGTCGCAAAATTCTTATATGATTGTTGATATGAGTACAAATGGTATTTATTTAAACAACAATCCTCTGACTCCCGGTATGCAGTATCGCATACTCAACGGTGATTTGCTGCGATTTGGTCAAGATAACCTAGTTAATTTCACTATATACGTAGTGTAGTTTTGCCGCGATGAATCGCCATCTCTACAATAGACCTCTTGCATAAATCAAAAATAAGAAAGAACCCCACCCCGCCAAAGCTACGTTTTGTCTCCCCTCCCCGCTTGCGGCTATCCATTAGTCACATCTTTCTTTACAATCTTGAAACGCTTGTTTTGTAGGCATCTTGAACACTGAGGTGTCAAACATACTTGACAGATTGGCTCTTAGTCTTCTCGCTAAAATTAGGTTTTTATTGAGAATTGACGACGAACGAATCAGGGTTAGAAAAAGCGTGAGTGAATACTCTCGTAAATGTTGAGAAAGATCCGGGTAATGGATAGCCGCTTGCGGGGAGGGGGTTGGGGGTGGGGTGTTAGGGACTTTTGCAAGAGGTCTAATAATCAGTCGTTTTGTAGAGACGACGATTTATCGCGTCTTTGTGATGATTTAACGTGAGTTCGACTGTTGATAAAGCCTGAAAAATTTGACAGGTATAGGTTTGAAGAATTAACGGACTTGAAAGAGTCCTGAGTTTATTAATAATCAAGTCAATAAAGTGCTATACATCTTACAGCGATTTTCAATCGGGCACTTGGCTTCTATTGTTTCGCAATACTGACCTTAATTTTAATACCATCCTCTTCTTGCAGTGCTTGGCGTAGACGATCGCGAACCTCTGTCAAATCTGATTTTAGTCCGATCGCTCGCTGATAGTATTTGATTGCAGCCTTCATATCTCCTGATTGGTGGTGAACCTTGCCCAAATCGTAATTGAGTGCAGCATAGCGATCTCGATCCGCTGCCGATAGCTTGTCTTGTGCATAGAGGACGGTTGCGATTCCTACCTCGGCTTCAAGGTAGTTGGGTCGCAAGGCTTGGGCGCTTTGGTAATGTGCGATCGCGTTGTCCAAGTCTCCTTGTTCTTCTAGGGTAAATCCTAGATGATAGTGAACTTCTGGTTGGTTTGGATTTAAGACGAGAGATTGCTGATAGTATTCTGTTGCAGCTTCTAAATCATCTGCCTGTTTGCAGTGGTTGCCTAACTTATAATTGAGGGCAGCAGAATGCGCTTGTTTTTCTAAGGGCAGCTTTCCCTGAGCATAAAGAGCATTCGCTAAACTCACTTCGGCTTCAAGATAGTCTGGTTGCAAGGCTTGGGCGCTTTGGTAATTTGCGATCGCATCGTCCAAGTTTCCTAGTTTTTGGAATGTGATGCCCAGGTGATAGTGAGCATCTGCTAGAGTGGGCTGCATTGTGATCGATTGGCGATAGTATTCGATCGCAACCTTGAAATCACCTACCTGTTTTCGTTTGGTACCCAATTCATAGTTAAGGGTGGCGTAATGCAGCTGCTTTTCTGGGGGTAATGTTCCCTGAGCGTAGCGGGCATTTGCCAAAATTACTTCTGCTTCGATGGAGTTGGGCTGGAGTTCTTGGGATTTTTGGTAATGTGCGATCGCAGCTTCCCATTGATTCTGTTGCTGCAACGTATAGCCAAGATTATGATGGATTGCTGATGAAAGCATTGAGGATTCGGAGGGGAGTGCTAAAGCTTGCTCATAGGCTGCTTCTGCTTCTGGTAATTGATTTTGAGCTTGATACAAGTTGCCTAAACTAAACCAGGCTTTCACATCTTGAGGTTGCAGTTCAAGGACATCTCTGAACAACTCTTCAGCGATTGAGTACTTTCCTTTCTGATGCATCAAGATTCCTAACCGATAGAGTGCGCCTGGGTGTTGAGGTTGCATGTTGAGAATTTGACGATAGCCTTGCTCTGCTCGATCGAGTCGGTTGGTTTGTTGGTAATGGATAAAACGGTGGAGCGCTTCCGGAATTGTTCTTAAATTTAGCGCTTGATTTTGGTGCGATCGCTTGGACTGGATCGCCATAGTTTTGATCTGACGAGCTTTAGCGCCAAACGAAAACTTGTATGCCTCGTTGCCCATCAGGAAATCATAGACTTTAAATTTATTTTCGATCGCATGTTGAATCCCGTAAGCATGAAGAACCAGACCAGAAGAAAACTCTTTCACGGTGTCGTCACGACCTGCAATAAAGAAGAGAGCCGTTTTGCGATCGTAATCCATTAGGTTGGCGATCGCGCCCAACGGTTGTTTCCCTTGCCAGAGAACTGGTAAGTATAAGCTTTGGTGTTCAAAGCTATGACGCAAAACCAACCTGATATTCTCTGTAGCTTTTTTGCAGTAGTCCGCGCCTTTTCTGCCTTCCCAATTGGTTTGCCAAAATCCTAAGAGGATCTCTAGATGAACATCTAAATTCTCTGCGTTGACCTGAGTCAGGTGGAACTCGTTGGAGCTTTCAACTTTTCTCAAGAGGCGTCTAATTTTCTGTCGAGTGTTGGAGCTAACGACGGTTTGCAGGTACTCTTCCCAGTCGTCTGGCAAAGCGATGTACGGAACAATGCTATTGTCGATTTGATCTACGAAATCGCTCAACCGTTCCTGTTGTGCCAATTCAAAGGTTTCTGTGGAGAACTGATCCAGGAACCGGCTCATTCGACATTTGCTCGTTTGAATATTGTCGACTTCAAAAATAGACCAAGTTTCCTGTTGTTGCTGAAAGAATTGGGCAAAGGCAGAAGTGACCGCTGCTTCGTATTCTGGCAAGCAAATAAACCCAAGATGCTCTGAATCTGCAACTCCCATCATCGAGATATGACTCTGGAGCCAGCCTTCGGGATGTTCTGCGACCCCAATTTCTAGCGGAAAAAATGCCACATACTCTGAAGTTGGGGCAGTTGATTTTGCCGCTAATATAAACCACGCGGCACGGGAATGGCTGCACAATCTTTTCAGTACACCAGATAGCCAAGTCCAAGACAAGAAGAATTGAGCTTCAGGATCGGTTTTGTATACAAAGTCCCAATGGTTTCTAATCGTTTGAAACGTTTCAAAATTATCAACGATCTCAATTTCGATGTCTTTCATACTGATTTTTTGGCAGATGCAAGGTGACGCAATTGCAAAAAATCTTCTGATTCTTGAAAGCGGCCAAGTATCGCTTTCAAGAGCCAGGAGATTTGTAAACTATCAAAAGCTCAAGTGGAAGAACCCAGGTTTGCAAGTATGAGGTTGCGGTGATTCCGAAATGGTAGAAAAGGTAAGCTCCGGCGCGCTGGAAGGTTACACAACCATTTGGGTTACGCAACACTCACTCAATTTCTAGTGTTTGACATTGACATAGACCTTGACCCACTTGCTCCACTTACCCCACTTACCCCACTTTTCCCAGTCTTTGTCTTTGTCTTTGTCTTTGTCTTTGCCTTTGCCCCAGTCTTTGCCTTTGCCCCAGTCTTTGTCTTTGCCTTTGCCGTAGTCGCCACCGCCTACTACAGTATTTGAATCTGCGGATTCAGCTTGCTCTAAGTATGTCAAGTCGTTAATAATCATTTAGATTTCTCTCCTGAATCAAAAGTGATTTGTGTTACATGCTTTAGTCTTGACGCGTCAACTATACTTGGACTTGGGACAAGAAATTTCTTTTCTTATAAGTGTAGAAAAAACCTGGATTGTTGCGGCGGCGACCGCACTTACACGAATGACGTGCTAGGATTTCTTGCCCTCAGGCGTCTGCTGTTTTATAACTAGCAGTAATTAAGCATGTAACACAATCTATCTAAAGTAGTATAAAAATTTTGGTTCTTCAGCAGATTAGGATGCCAAATACGTCTGTAAATCAGCTTGGAACCTTTGCTGGGTAATAATAAAAGTCGTTATTCTTAGCGTTTTAGGCTTGATAATGAAATTGATGCCAACTAAAACTGCCTGTAAGTTCTGATGATCAATGTATTTTACGGACTTTAGACATCGTAATGTTTTCAATTGAATTGTCAAGTTAATTGCGGGTTTTACCGAGGCAATTTTAGATTTTAGATTTTGGATTAAATGAAAATCTGAAATCTAAAATCTTTGGTCTCAAGCCTCTGGTTTCACGGAGAAAAAAAACAAAAAATTTTCAATATTTAAGCCTCTTATTTATAAGGAGAGGTTAATCCAAACATCGTAAATTGATTGACTGCTTATACTTATTTGCTTTAACAACCATTTCTTGATATCTACCGCAAGACTTACCTGCTCAATATCCTGCTATTTTTAGTTAGTCGAACTCGCATTTCTTTATTAAATCCAAAATCCAATATTCGGTCATGAGTCATTTTCGGTTATCACGAAAGACAAAGGACAATGGACACATGACGGTGGACAGAGGACAAAGGAAAAATGAGCAATGTATTTCGGGAATTTCTACAAAAAGTAGGCAGCGGAAACCACACAGCCGAGAATTTAACTCGCGCCCAAGCAGCCACCGCTACTAAAATGATGCTGTTGGGTGAAGCGACACCAGCCCAAATTGGGGCGTTTTTGATTGCTCATCGAATCAAGCGTCCAACGGGAGAAGAGTTAGCTGGAATGTTGGATGCTTATGAGGAACTGGGGCCAAAATTGCAACCCATAGCCTCTGGACGACCAGCGATCGCTCTTGGCATACCATACGATGGTAGGACACGCACAGCACCAATTAGTCCTGTCACAGCTTTATTACTTGCCGCAGTTGGACAACCAGTGGTAATGCATGGTGGCGATCGCCTACCAACGAAGTACGGCTTACCGCTGATAGATATTTGGCAGGGTTTAGGAGTCGATTGGACTACTTTACCCCTAGCACAAACTCAACAAGTGTTTGAGCAAACCGGAATCGGCTTTATTTATCTACCTCAGCATTTTCCCTTAACTACAAGTATTTGGGAGTACCGCGACCAACTTGGCAAACGTCCGCCGTTGGCGACAATGGAGCTAATTTGGTGTCCTTATGCTGGGGATGCTCACGTAATTGCTGGGTTTGTCCATCCGCCGACAGAAGGGATGTTTCAGATAGCTTTAGGACTGCGAGGAGTGACAAAATTTACATTAGTCAAAGGATTGGAAGGTAGTTGCGACTTACCGCGCGATCGCACTGCAATCATCAGCTTATCTTCATCCGTAGCACCCCAAGAGGTAGAACGATTGCACCTCGTACCGCGCGATTACGGCTTTACTACCAAGAACGTACCCCTTGGAACTACTGAAGAACTGGTGGCGGATATTCAAGAGGTTTTGGCAGGTAAACCAGGTGAATTGATGCAAACAGCCTTGTGGAATGGCGGATTTTATCTATGGCGGAGTGGTATTTGTTCAGATATGGCAGAGGGTTTAGCTAAAGCAGAAGAATTATTAACCAATGGTGTAATAGCAGCTAAACTCCAAGAACTTAGCCAGGTAATACATTCAGTGTCAGCAGATATACCATTTAGGGTGTCAACGACTTCTCCAAAATAGATTTTTGTTCCAACCAATCTTTACCTACTTGGATACTGATATCTGAGCCAAGGTTGCCAGTGCTTTCCACGCGCACTTCGCCAAATCCCAAAGTGCTGCGAATTGACTCGGCACTGTCACCGTCTCCCTGTTGGGCGACAATATGAGTTACGTCTAGAGGTTCGCCCCATGCCTTGGCCACATAGATATTGCGATATCCAGATTTTTCTAAGGCTCTAATTAATGGTTGCAAGTTAGAGCGATCGCCACCTGTACTATCTTGAATTGCTACACGCAAAGAGCGGGGGTTAGTTGTAGTTGCCAGCTGTTCCTGTTCTGACTCCAAACCAAAGTGTTGAGCCATCAGTTTTGCAATCCCATCTTTGTTGGGCAACCAATAGCTAGCATCATACTCGCCTTTCTCGCTAAAGCGACCTGGCAGCATTAACATTTGCATATTAGAGCGATTTGTCCGCACCCCAAAACCCATTAGCGCCACTAACTCTTCAACCGTCAAGTTAGTATCAATGTGATCTTTCACGACATCAAGAACTTTAGGTAATTGAGCAACAGTAGCTGGGTTGAGTGTTTGATCCATCAAAGCACGCATGACCATTTGCTGGCGCTGAATCCGGCCAATATCACCGAGTTCGTCATGGCGAAAACGCAGCAATTGCAGTGTCTGCTCGCCGTTGAGATGCTGCTTACCAGCCTTCAAATTGATGTATAAATGCTGAGAATCATCTTGATATTTCATATCTTTAGGGACGTAAACAGTCACGCCACCCAAAGCATCAATCAGCTTGGCAACTCCCAAAACGTTAATTCGGATATAGCGATCGATTCCCGCTCCTCCTAAGAGATTACTGACAGTTCTGGCAGTCAAAGCTGGCCCGCCTTCAACGTTGGCAGCATTAATTTTTTTTACTCCATACCCCTCTATTTGTGTGCGGGTATCTCTGGGAATGGAGAGCATATTTATTTTTTTCGTCTCTGGATCGAATTTGACCAAGAGCATCACATCAGAAAGACCATCAAAAGAGTTGACTTGGGGCAGGTATTTGAGATTTTTGGTTTCTTCAGGAGGGTTTTGGATATCTGGGGGAAGTACACTCATTCCCATCACCAAAAGATTTACTGGACGAGTTAATTCTGAAAATCGCAGCACACCTCCAGAAATGCGATCGCTATCAAAGGCCGCCTCATCCTTTGGAGTTAGCTGCGCTTGTTGCAAAGGCGTACTGGTTAAAGACACTGCTAAAAGCGCCCCCGCTGTTGCAGATACCATCGCAATACCACTCATACCTACCCAAAACCACAGCCAACGTCCTGATGTCGAGTTTTGGGGAATTTTTTTATTGGACTTTGAGGCTTTTCCCGACTGGTTTTCTTCCGCCGAACTTCTTTGAATGGTCACAGACTTCCTCACACTTACTCACTAATCAAATTCAGTAATTTTGCAGACTAAAAACACCCAAACAAATCAACCCATAATAGCTAACTCTTAATTATCGGTGCTAACTTTTTTAATGTAGTGTCAACCACAACACTTATAGCAGCATTTATTCTTTTTTTGGGACAACCTGGAGATGTTTTACTGAAGTATGGCAATAATAAACTGGATTTGACTAGATATATAGATAAATCAGCCAGAAATTTTCCAAAATTCAGTAAAAACACCGACAATTTGTCACCTTAAAAAATTAAGATAAATACTTCCCAAGCACTCGTTCAGCTAAATTACTAAACCCTGGTAAACGACTAGATTTGCCTTGCATTAGGCGCAAAATCAACCAAATACTTACTAAAAAGTAACCTGAAGTGAGAAAGCTATTAAGGATAAATAGACGTAGCGGAAAAAAATCTGAAGTTGCTGCTCCGGTAGCTAATAATAGATAACTCAACAACCAAGTAAGTGCCAAAGTAATAGACAGACGACTAATAGCAAGTTGTTCCCGATTACCCTGGCCCCGATAGAGAGCCCACAAGGATGGAAAAAAGCCGACGATCGGAACTAAATGTAAAAGCAGCTGTGTTTTGGGCATTGGAGATGGGGCATTATTATTCTCCCCCTGCTCCTTTGCTCCCCTGCTCCTCTGCTCCTCTGCTCCCCCGCTCCCCTGCTCCCCCGCTCCCCCGCTCCCCCGCTCCCCATTCTCTTTTGGTTCAAAATTCTTCATTGGGGTTAGTCTAACTCCTAAACTAGAAGGATGAATAAGACTCATATAGTTAGAGATAATAAGCTGTAAAGAAAAATTTCATCTAGTTCTATTCCGCAATCAGCTCAAAATGCAGACACGTAAGCTACTCGACTGGTGGCAAACATTTACTCCAATAGCGCGAATCGGGGCGATCGCGCTATTCGCTCCGCTGCTAGTTATCAATGGTTGGGCAATTTCGGTATTTTTCAATTATTTCCATTCTCTCATAGTCATTTTAGTCGGAGCCTCAGTGCTAGCATTTCTGCTCAACTACCCCGTGAGCTGGATGGAGCATCATGGTGCTAGGCGAGAGCAAGTTGCTATTTTAGTATTTCTCTTGGCTTTATCGATTTTATTGGCGTTGGGTGTGACACTTTTTCCCTTGGCTCTTACCCAAGCACAACAACTGGTGGCGCGTTTGCCAGATTTAATCGACTCTGGACGCTCTCAGTTAATGATCTTAAACGGAAAAGCTGAGACTTTTGGCTTACCGATTAACCTCGATGCTCTGGTGGTGCAAATCAACGATCGCGTCAAAGGACAATTACAAGCGATCGCCGGACAAGTTTTAAATCTAGCTGTACTCACAGTTACTAGTCTGCTAGATATTCTCTTGACGATGGTTTTGACTTTTTATCTTTTACAGCATGGGGGTGAACTCTGGGAAAGTTTAGTCGAATGGCTACCTAATAAATTTCGCGAGCCTTTCTCTAAAACAGTCCGCCTAAGCTTCCAAAATTTCTTCATCACCCAGTTGATTTTATCTACCTGTATGGCTTCAGCCCTTATTCCTACCTTTTTGTGGCTGAAAGTGCCATTTGGATTGCTATTCGGACTAACTATTGGTCTAATGGCTCTTGTCCCCTTTGGCGGTTCTGTAGGCATTGCAATGACTACACTGTTGGTAGCGTTGCAAGATTTTTCAATGGGTGTGAGAGTGTTGATCGCAGCGGTAATTGTACAGCAAATTCTCGAAAACTTAATTGCCCCCCGAATTTTAGGCAGTTTTACTGGTTTAAATCCAGTTTGGATTTTAATTTCGGTCTTAACAGGGGCAAGAATTGGCGGACTGTTGGGTGTAATTGTGGCAGTACCTACAGCTGTTGTGATTAAGACTGCTTTAAGTGCCTTGCGTCCTGGTAGCGGGATAAACGACAGCGCCACTGGGGAGATAACTGCATCCATCCCAGGAAATGAGTCCTCGAAAGCCGACGCCAACAAAACTTTGAGCATTTCTGAAGCAACATTGCCTTAATACAAGAAGGCAGGAGCAGGAAGTGTATCATCAGTTATTTATCAGGAACGGTAAGGGGCAAGGGAAAGGATAAAAAGCTATTGCTCGTATGGTGGGCAACTATTATCAACCCTTTACCCCTCTTATTTATTTATTAAATTCTGTTGCGTAAGTCCTGTTTAATATAAAAGATTTTCCAAATACTGTGAAAAGTCAATCCTTGCCACAAAACCTAGATGCCAATTGGTGTTTTGCTTCGATGTTCTAGATAGCCAAGATCCGAATGGGTGCGTTCTCGTTTTTTCGCAACCCGTTTCTGACAACTTTTTCAAACTCAACAACTACGGCACTCATAATCATGAAAAAACTAGAAGGAAAAATTGCAGTCGTTACGGGTGCATCCAAAGGAATTGGTGCCTCTATTGCCAAACATCTGGCAGCCGAAGGTGCAGCAGTTGTCGTCAACTATTCATCTAGCAAAGAAGGAGCCGATCGCGTTGTCGCCGAGATTCTCAGCGAGGGCGGTAAGGCGATCGCACGCAGTACAGGCAAATGTTGCAAAAAAGGCAGAGATCGAACATCTTTTTGCAGAGACGCAGCAGGTATTTCATTTAGGGAAGGAAACCACTTTGCAAGAAGCGCTTTTAAATTGCAGCAGCGGTGAAATTGCTAGGTTCTGCACTTGCCGATCAATACCATCTCCCTGAATAATCACTTGGGAACGTGACTGAATTAATTCCTGTATCTGTGGGCAACCTAGAACAAAAGTCAGTTCTGTTAAAGCAAAGAGAAATTCTGTGTTTAATTTATCTAACGATGGTCGCAATGTCTGGTTTAAGTCTGGCACGTTAGCAAAAGATTTAATGCCTTGCTTTTGCCAGTTTTGAAAATCAGCGGTTTGGATGATTTTTCCTGCTTCTATTTGTGCTTGAAAAAATGCTGTAACTCTATCGGGTTCTAGACTATGGGTTGTAGCTTGTTGTCTAACCTTTAATAGTAACTCTTGTTCGCGCTTTAGATCCTCAATCGGACGTTTTTGATTCCATTTCCAACGGGCTACATCATGTGCAATTAACAATCGCTGCTGGATCAATTTTAGTAATTTATCTACAGGTCGTTGTTGTTCTGCCCTCGTAATAGCTTGGGGATTTACTAATTTTACCGATCCAGAGTTCTGGGCAGCAACAACTGTACTACTGAAAAAAAGCCCAAAGAAAATGATAATGACAAACAACAGTGGATACTTTCTAAAAAAACTTAAATTCATCTCAAAAAGTTTATACACCTGGCTACTTAGTAGGAATTCTCAGCTCAGTAAATATATAGGAATACAGTATTTTTAATCTCCAACAAAATATCTCATAGTTACTGACAAAAAGCAAATTCCGGCTTATACGGGTATTGAGGAAATACATCATCAAGTTACCGAAAACAAAAAGGATACAAGCCCATAAATTTATTTATGGTTACTGAGCTTGTCGAAGTATGGGGATCAATAATACAAGAATTTTGAATTCGGAGCGATCGCCCTTGACGTCTCGTAGAGAAGCGACGTGACCTCACCATGTTCGGGAAACGGAATGTAATAAATCGCACAATAGAGTTGCTGTTATGTACAATTCTTGACGGGTTAAGGTCATAAACAATTTGTCAATCAGTAATAGTTGGCAAGAATACACTTGGTTGTGCATTGATGAGATAGGTAGATGTAGAGCCGATTTATTTGTTAAAGATGACTTTTCTCAATACTGGCACAATTTACGCCTTGAGAGTACAGGCGGAAATGAACTCTGCAAGAATTGCTATTTGCTGAGTAAATTGGGATATAGATGCGGAAAATTTTTCTGGGTAAACTTGACCAGCAAATGGTAATGAAAAACTATTATCAAGATTTTTTAATTCGTGATTGGGTGAAAAGCGATCGCACAAGAGCCGCTGAAGTCATCAGTTATGTATTATCAGAATACGGTCTGGCTTGGGAACCCAAGGGTGCTGACCAAGATGTGCTGCGAGTCGAGGAATGTTATTTGGCTACTGGGGGAGAGTTTTGGGTAATTGAACACCAAAGTCAGTTAGTAGGTACTGGAGCATACTACCCCATACACCGAGGCGAAAAAGCTGTAGAAATCCGCAAAATGTATCTTTTACCCAGCATCAGGGGTTTAGGATTAGGGAAATATTTGTTACAACAGCTAGAAGCAGCGATCGCAAAGCGTGGTTTTCAACAAATTTGGATTGAAACCGCCAGTGTTTTGGTGGAAGCAGTCAAGCTGTATGAAAGCAATGGCTACACTCCAGCAACAGGAGTAGAAACAACAAGATGCGATCGCGTGTATGTTAAGTCATTGGTCAAAGACTAATGACTAATGACCAATGACAAAGGACAATTCTAAATGCACGCTTGGATTAAAAATCTCACAGGCTTACTCAATCTTTTTCTCCAATCCCATTGCCCTCTATGTCAACGCGCAACTTCCCAAGAATTCTGTCAGAACTGCACCAGACAACTGCAAAAATGTCAACGTAAAGACCCGATTTCTCTATGGCAAGAGCCTATACCTGTGTTTGGCTGGGGGGAATATGGTGGCCCGGTGAAACGAGCGATCGCAGCGATGAAATACGAAAATCAACCCCAAATAGCTCGTCCTTTGGGTCAATGGTTAGGGGAAGCATGGTTGTTAAATTCACCGAGGCGGGATAGCCAGCCTGTAGTAGTTCCTATCCCACTCCACGCTAGCAAACAAAAGCAACGTAAATACAATCAAGCCGCACTGATAGCACAAAGTTTCTGTGAAATAACCGGATTAAAATTGAAACTAAACGGTTTAGCAAGAGTGCGGGAAACTGAAGCGCAGTTTGGTTTGTCGGTATCTAAACGAGAAAAAAACTTGAACCAAGCTTTTGCTATTGGGCAAGAATTTCGCCATCGTCCTCCAAATGTCCCAGTGCTGTTAGTGGACGACATTTATACTACTGGTGCTACTGCCAGGTCTGCTGTGCAAACACTTCGTCAGTATGGAATTGTGGTCTTAGGATTAGTAGCTGTAGCCACTGCTGTCAAAGACGGATAAATTAAGAAGTAATGGGCAAGCTTTGACAGATAAATGCATAACATTGATCGAATTACCCTATTTTTGTAGAAAAATTGCTTGAAATGTATGAATAAAGTTTTTGCGGCAGGTTTAAAACAACTCATCATCATTCCTGCCACATTGCTGGCAATAAGCATTAGTACGAGTGCAGCTTTTGCTCAAAATAAATTGTATAGTCCAATACCTTTATCTAACAGTACTGAAATTGACGATCGCCTCTCAGACAAAGACATTCCCACCGGTCAAGGTGGGTTTGCCCGTGATTATACAGTGAAGTTACAGAAAGGTGATAATTTAGCAGTTGACCTGTCATCAGAAAACTTTGACAGCATCATCACACTGCTGGCACCTGATGGTTCAACTCTGGCAGAAAATGATGATGGCCCTGATGGTAGTAGCAATTCCTTACTATTTACTCGCATCGTAGAGACAGGGAATTATGTTATTCGCGTCCGGTCTTTTGGAGAAACTGGGGTTGGGGCTTTTAAACTCAAAGTGACAAAGTTGCAACCGATTAAATAGAGTTAGGAGTTAGGAGTTTGGAGTTTGGAGTTTGGATTTGGATTTTTAACTCCTCACTTTTCACTCCTCACTCCTAACTTCCTACAGCGGTCAATGCGCAGAGAAATAAGGCTTCAGTCCACTCAACAACTGCGCCGTAGGTATCTCCTGTGTGTCCGCCTAGTTTGTGGTTGAACCATGCGCCAGTTAAAGTGGCGATCGCACTTCCAACAACTATGATTGTCAGTGCGAGAAATAGCTGTTGTTTATCTATTAGCCAAAGTAAACCACTCAAACTAGACAACAACAACAATCCCGGTAACAAATCTTTGTAAGAACGAATGGCTTGTTTGTGAAGCGCGCCTTTACCAGTTGCTTTCAGATAAGGATATCGGGCGATCGCTAGTTGCTGTCCCCAACGTCCCCAGCCACAAGCAGCCATCAGCAACAAGCAACGGTTTTCTGGCATATCCGTCAAAGCTGTTATTTTCAGTATCACTAAGGCGATCGCAGCCATTGCTCCAAAGGCTCCTGTAGCACTATCTGCCATTACCTCCAGTCGCCGATCTGGGTCGCCCACTGCTAAACCATCGGCAGTATCCATTGCCCCATCTAAGTGTAATCCTCCAGTTATGGCAATCCAAACACTTACTACCAAAGCACTACGAGTTAACACGGGCATACCAATATAATCCATCCCCGTATCCAGAAACCCTAAAATTCCCCCAATTATCAGCCCGACAAGCGAAGCAAGAAGTGCCACTCCCCGAAAGTCCAATCCGTTTAAATACGGCAGTGGAATTGTTGTGTAAAATATGATACTGGCTGCCAGCTTTAACAGCAGCTTTTTCCACCACTGTTGCTGTTTCGTCATCTGAATTACATTAATTTTTGGTAAATTGCTGGATAATAGTCATAATTTCGGTATGACCGACATCAGTAGACTTTAAAACTTTAAATAAGATTTACTTCCATTAAACATTGTCGTTGAAAATTTTGTTATGCTGGTCTAAGTGGTAAATAAATAGTTTTGAGTATTTTTTTATACAAAAACGATTAACTTAGGAAGTTAAAATTTCATTAAGGAGCAAAATTTGTGTTTTGTATTCGTTAACTAAAAACTTACTCCAAATTATTAGACGATTGCCCCATAAAATTGATATTTTTTTAAATGTAGGGAGTAAACAAGCTATTCAATTATGACAGTTTAGCTATGTTGTTGCTCTCCTTAGCTCAATCGCAATTTTCCTATGAGTCACCATCTACCCGACACCAGGATACCAGCTCCGTGCATTATTAACACGGGCATCATTGTGAATAAGCTCGACATCCGGCGATTGCTGGCAGATTTAGGTCGAGTCCACTACATCTACACCCAAGAAGATAAGGTACTGAGCGAGGGTGAAGGGGATGTGATGGAAGTTTTTGCCAATCCGCAAAGGTCTACCTTAGTAGCTAACCGCGCGCTATATCTGAATGTTTGTAGTTTTGATTACTTGGAACTAAAACAGTCGTCGCAACAAGAAACCTACTTCGATTTGATGCAAGAAGGAGTGTGTCTGCGGTTAATTCCCCGATCGACACCTTTACAAGAGCGACGAGAGCGAAGCTTCAATGTCAGCGCCATAGAAGCGATGATGGAACAAGTACTCTCAGCCAGGTGGGATGCAGAAATTGACGATGACTGTTCTGATTCTTTCTAAATAACAATTATTTAGAGTATATACTCGTAAAGTTGGTAACTAAGTTAGTAATGAATGCTTAAGTGTTCGCTAAAACTCAATTACCAATTTTGATGTTTGGTCATAATTTAGCCAAATAATATTAATTTTGCCCTAATACCATTTGGTTTTATGGCTGCTAGTACAGCAAGGCGGAAGTCAAAAAGCTTTGATTTTGGGCTTTCTGGCTGTAATTAAATGATAGGTTTATTTCTGCTGCGTTGTACTAGTTATGGATTTCTGAAACTCTTTACCTATTAGTGTTTCACAATCCAAAATCTAAAATCTAAAATTCCAAATGGCATGAGTGCGAATTTTTCTTTTCAATGTCTTGCTTGCTGTAGTCAAACCAAAGCTAGAGCAGGAGTATTTTTCACTCCTCACGGTCTTGTAGAAACCCCCAGATTTATGCCAGTGGGAACACTGGCAAATGTCAAAACTATTACTCCATCTCAGCTCCGAGATACTGGAGCGCAAATGATTTTATCTAATACTTATCATCTTCACCTACAACCAGGGGAAGCGATCGTGGCTGGGGGTGGTGGATTGCATAAATTTATGGGTTGGAACGGCCCAATGCTCACAGATTCGGGTGGGTTTCAGGTCTTCAGCTTAAGCGAGATGCGAAAAATTACTGAAGAAGGCGTAACTTTTCGCTCGCCTCACGATGGACGAATTATTAACTTAACACCAGAGCGCTCCATTGAGATTCAAAATACTTTGGGCGCTGATGTGATTATGGCCTTTGATGAGTGTCCGCCCTACCCAGCGACTCGCCAAGAGGTAGAAACTGCAACTGAGCGCACTTACCGCTGGTTAGAACGCTGCATAACAGCTCATCAACGCAGCGATCAGGCGTTGTTTGGGATTGTGCAAGGGGGCGTGTATTTGGATTTGCGTTGCCGTGCGGCGGAAGCTTTGGCTAAGTTGGATTTGCCCGGATATGCCATTGGTGGCGTGAGTGTCGGAGAACCGCCAGAATTGATGGCTGAGATTGTCAAAGTCACAGCACCCCTTTTACCTCCCGAAAAGCCGCGTTACTTAATGGGTGTGGGTACTTACCGGGAAATGGCGATCGCGATCGCATCTGGTATAGATTTATTTGATTGCGTCATTCCCACCCGTTGGGCAAGACATGGTACAGCGATAGTCCAAGGCGGACGCTGGAATTTAAAAAATGCTAAGTTTCGTGAAGATTTTACGCCATTAGATGAAACTTGCCCATGCTACACTTGTCAAAATTTTAGCCGTGCTTACATATCTCATTTAGTGCGATCGCAAGAAATTTTGGCTTATACCTTGTTGAGCATTCACAACATTACCGAACTAATTCGCTTTACGCAAAAAATTAGAGAAGCAATATTGAGCGATCGCTTTGTTGCAGAATTTGGTCACTGGCTCAACTCATCTGAATCAGCATCAGATGAGGGTGAAATTACAAATGACTATTGACCAATGATCGAGACTCAAACCATGTTAAGATATCTCTCAATTATGAAAGCTGTGTTGGATAGGTGGATTTAAACAAACATGGAAGCAGCACTTTTATTAGCAAAACTGCCAGAAGCTTACCAAATCTTCGATCCTTTGGTAGACGTTCTCCCAGTCATCCCGGTATTCTTCTTGTTGCTTGCTTTCGTTTGGCAAGCAGCTGTGGGATTTAGATAAGTTAATCTATTTTTCAATTTATAGGACAGGTAAACTACCTGTCCTATTTTTTTGCAGTGTAGTATTTGAGAAAGTTAATATTTATTAATATTTTGCAATGAATTATGATAATAAATAAGATGTTAATCAAGCTATGTCAATATGAAGCCTTGAAAGCCAAGCTTATAGTCAAGGAGGAATCAGTTATGGGTAATATCAAATTCGTTAAAGAAAATAAAGAAGTAGTGGTAGCAGATGGTGCTAATCTCCGGCTCAAGGCGATACAAAATGACATTGATATATATACATTTATTGGTAAAATGACCAATTGCGGTGGTAATGGTCAGTGTGGTACTTGCGTTGTGGAGATAGTCGAAGGACTAGAAAATCTTTCCCCCCGCACAGACGTAGAAAACCGGAAATTCAAGAAAAAGCCAGAAAATTACCGCCTTGCCTGTCAAACTTTAGTCAATGGCTCAGTCAGCGTAGTCACGAAGCCTTAAGTTCTCAAATCTGTCATGTATCCAGTCAGTAGTCAAAATACTTACCAAAATTGAGCTTCCTCTCTACGATACGCTACGCTGACATTTTGAATACTTCGACAAGCTCAGTACAAGTTTTGAATTTTGAATTGGTATAACTCTGTCATCGATAATGCTATCCTAATGTTGTTGACTGGAAATTCAAGAGAGGTTTTCTTGCCATGCAAGTTAATGACCTGGGGTTCATAGCGAGCATTTTGTTCGTACTAGTCCCTGCCGTGTTTTTACTAATTCTTTACATCCAAACTGCTAGCCGCGAAGGTGGAAAAGATAGTTAAGAGTTTGTGTATAAAATAAATAACCCCTGCACCAATAGTGTAGGGGTTTTTATTTATCAACCAGCAACTTAGCGCTGAATAGTAAAGACAAACACAAGTCTTACTTTACTATTCGATGACAATAATTATTAAATTATTATACTCAGCACTGTTGACTTTAAGCGATCGTCCGCGCCAACAATACCGGACAAGTGGCATTGACTCGAACATAGTCAGACAAGGAAGATCCGATGAGCCTATCTATATCAACAAAACTCTTAGCGATCGATGGACGACGATCTGGAGAACCGAGCAATAATAAGTCTATATTCAACTCTTCTGCCAATCGACAAATTTCTTCACCAGGTTTGCCACTGCTGATATAAGAACGAGATTGGATGCCTTGTTTCTGAGCTTCTGCAACAGCAGCTGCTAAAACTGGATATTTGTCGGAATTAACCTGGGTGATTTCTGATTTTTTACCGCCAAAATCTGTACTAATATTTGCCAAAATTAACTCGCCACCTGGAATATCTCGGAGTAAAAACAGTGCTAATTTCAAGCAATTTTTTGCTGAATCAGAATTGTCTATTGCCACCATAATGCGCTTAATTCTTTTAACATAAATATCATCTTTTACCAGCAACATGGGGCGAGAAGATAGTTGGAAAACATACTGACTGACTGAGTTCGATAAAATCGATTGCAGCCGCTTCAGTCCGCGTGAACCCATAATAATCAAGTCAGCGTCGATTTCATCAGCAACTTGGCAAACCACATCTTTGGGATCGCCTTCACGCAAAATTGAAGAAACTTGGCTAGGATCTAAGTTCAAAGTTTGAATAGCATTCGCCAGAATTTTACCCCCATTTTCCCATTTAGTTGTCATGGTAGTAGCAGCATTTTGTGCTTGAACAACATGCAAAATCGTAACTTTTGCAGATTGAATTGAAGGGATTTCTTTCAGGGTTTTGAGCATTTCTTCTGCGTGTCCCAATCCCGATACAGCCAGCAAAATTCTTCTGATCATCTTACGTAATTTTTGTGAAGTTTACTTTTGTTTTCGCTGTTGGTACTTGGCTCTGGTCGGATTTTCACCACCTTGCTTGACAACCTAATTAGTAAGTTGGCACAAATAAACTTTATTTTTTAGTATTTAACACTCAAACAAATGGCAAAGGATAAAAAACTAAACAAATATTTAACTTTATTTGCACTTAGTTACTTAAATTTTCAACTAGACTTCAACTATTCAGCATACTCTCAATTTAGTCTGATGAACTTAATAAATTATGATGTTAGTTATTATTTTTAATCTATGTTTACTTTTGTTAATTAGAAGTCAGTTAAGTATTGCAAATAAATGCCAAAATAACTCTATAGTAAAATTGATTCAGTATAAGCCTTAACAGGCGATGTCTACGACGGGCTATGCCTACGCTTCCCACTTGAATAGTCTACACTCCACCTGAATTTCTCACATCCTCCGCTTTTTTTAAGTCTTTTGCAGTTTTGGTAACTCAGATAGCATTGCTATATCCGAACATTCGCAAAATGTGGGATAAAAATATCTGAATTAGGATATTGTTATGGTCGAAATCATATTTAATACTATATTGAAACCCTCCAAATAGAATCTGGAGGGTTTGTTTGATTGGTTATGAGATTTCCTTAATTTAGATGTGCCCCTGGTTGTCCGTTCTGGACTACAAAGGAAGCTAGGGTTTTCACAGAGGCATTCACATCAACGATGCTTGATACAACGCGATAGTCACTTTGCCAGCGTTTTGGAGTCAGGTTGCAGCGAACGTATCCTCGGTAAGCACCGTCAAAGAACTTAGTATGGGGATTATTAGTTAGGGCTGCTTGAGATGGGGCGATGAATGAGGTGGGAAAGTCAGAGGTAATTGAAGTTCCTACGAACTCAGTACCTACCGTCGGTGAGTTTGGGTTATTGAAATCAAGCTTCAGGTCGTGTACCCAACTAGAATGGATGTCTCCACTAATTACCACTGGATTAGAGGGTTGGCGCTGGTTGAGAAAACTCAAAAGCCGATTACGTGCAGCCACGTAACCGTCCCATTGATCTACATTGAAGACACCGACACCTGGACTACTATTAAAATTGTACTCGGCTAGCATGGTCTGTTGAGCGATCGCATTCCAGCGCGATCGCGATTGGTCTAACCCTTTTCGTAGCCATTGCTCTTGCTCTGAGCCGGCCATCGTAGCATTTTTATCAAAAGCTTGGGGACAGCGAGGCTTAAGTCCGTCATCACAAGGTTGATTAGTACGGTATTGCCTAGTGTCTAGCACATTGAACTCAACTAAATTACCGAAAGTCAACCGCCGATAAAGCAGCGCATCTGGGCCTTTGGGCAATGAAGACTGACGTAAGGGCATGTGTTCGTAGTAAGCTTGGTAAGCATTGGCTCGCCGTTTTCTAAAAGCCTCTTGGGTTTGGTTGTCTTCGGGAATTAAGTTGGCGTAGTTGTTGTCAACTTCATGATCGTCCCAAGTGACAATCCAGGGAAAAGCCGCATGAGCAGCTTGAAGATTTGGGTCAGTTTTGTAGAGGGCGTGGCGATCGCGATAGTCTTTAAGAGTGATAATTTCTGGACTGTTATGCTGGCGGGGCCCACCAGACTGTGGCCCGTATTCGTAGATGTAATCACCCAGATGAACCACAAGGTCGAGATTTTCCTCAGCCAAATGCCGATAAGCCGTATAGTAGCCATTTTGCCAGTCTTGACAGGAGACAAAAGCAAAGTTCAGTTGCTGGGTATAGCTATAAGATGCTGGTGCTGTACGAGTCCGTCCAATGGGGCTAACTTCCTTACTTACTTGAAATTGATACCAGTACCAACGGTCAGGGTTTAGCCCACGGACATCAACGTGGACTGAGTGTGCTAACTCTGGTGTCGCTAGTACTGTTCCTCGCCGCACTACCTGTTTCATGTTTTCATCGAGGGCGACTTGCCACCGCACTGGGACATTTACGATTGGCATTCCACCCCCAGAGAGTGGATTGGGAGCCAGTCGTGTCCAGATAACAACACCATCCGGCAAAGGATCGCCAGAGGCAACACCAAGACTGAACGGATAGCTAGAAAACCTTGAGGTAGCCAATACTGGATGCAATTGGCTAGCTACCGTTAACCCCGTTAAGAATCCTGCACCCAACAAAAAATCCCGCCGTCTGCACCGATTTGCTAGCAGGCGTGTACCATCCATAAGTTCCATATTCACCCCTTCCCAGATGTAAATACAGTTGGCAAATTTTAGGAGGGTCAGTTGTGAAAAGCACAAATACTGGCTTGATTTGACTTGTTTCCTAATTGCTGCTCAACCAAACACAAGGAACCTACCAAACTAGGATCAAGTAGAAATTAAGATTTTGTTAAGTTTAAAATTGAATTAGGGGATTGGGCATTGAAACTAGAAGAAATTTGTGGCAGATTTAGACCCACCACCAAAGTAGTAAAGAATTTATGACAGTTAACAATACAGTTTTGGGAGGGATTGAAAGAGTTAGGCAATTGCTGGCGTATGGAAAGGTTGAACAAAAAATTGATGCCCTTATAGATGCTTTTGAGTATGGGGAAGCTGGCTTAGACTTTATTATTGAAGCTTTACAAAACTCAGAGGTTGATGTTCAAGAAGCAGCTTATTGGCTACTTCAGGAAAGTACAGAGCCAAGAGCTAAACTGGCATTACAGGAATACAACCCCTATTTATTTTTTGAGTATCTTTTTACTATTGAGAGGTATACAGATCAAGTTCGCAGTATAGCTTGTGTAGATATAAACCAAGAGTTGCAAACCTTAGTTACTTGTAATTATAACAACATAATTCAAGTGTGGAATATGCAAACGCAACAAGTAATATGCACATTCCAGCCAGAAGCAACGAAGGAATTTGATCAAATCGCGATTGCACCCAACAATAGGGTTTTAGGACTTTGGAATTGTAATGATTATGCTGAAGTGTGGGATCTAAAAACAAAAGAAAAAATCTTCACTACACATCGGCGCTCAGATTGGTTTTGGTATATTGCCTTTAGCCCAGATGGTCAATCATTTTTAAATGCTGTTGACGGAGAAATTTTTGAATTGTGGGATATACAAATAGGAGGAATAATTTCCTATATTTATATGTCCGATCTGGGTCATAATTTTATCTATTCAAATTCGCAAGTTTTAGTAACTGAAGAACAAGGCTTTGACCAAAACTATGAAATATGGGATTGGCAAACACAACAAGTAATTTGCACCTTAAGCCTTTCAGGGTATATGCCTGTAATTACTGTCAGCCGCGATCAACGCTTTTTACTTAGTGGTAGTCAAGAAAATGGAACCATTAAAGTGTGGAACATTCGGACAAGACATGAACTTTGTAGTCTCACAAGTCATTCATCGCTAATTACTCGTCTTGCAATTAGCTCAGATGGACAAAGACTATTTATTTGGAGTGGAGACAGCACCGTTGAGGTGTGGGGAATTTAATTTTTCACGGTGATTTGAGATAGTTTTACTTCCGAATTCAGGATTATATTATGTAAATTACGAATTATTTAAAATCTGCCATTTCCCTGAACAATGTGCTTAACGGTGGTCAAAGTTTCTAGGCTGATAAATCCTCGGCGATGACCTTTTTGATTGGACATACCGAGAAATACTGAATCTCCCCGCGAAGGGTTGCGGGAAAAACGCGGGGAAGTGTTGATGTAGGTAGAGGCACTGTTAACTCCCAAGGCAAACTGCCGACTTTCCTGGTAAGATTCAGTAACGATGGAGTCAGCATGACCACTGCTGTATTCATTAATCCAAGCGATCGCACCCTCTAAGCTATCCACTAGTTTAAAAGCTACTGTCCTCGTTAAATAAGGGTTTCCCCATTCACCTTCCTTCACCAGCTGCAACTGAGGAAAGGCTTGGACTAGTTCTGCATCCCCTTTAATTTCAAAGCCTTTTTCCATCAAGCTGTTCCACAATACAGCTAAAGATGATGGCAAGGCTTGACGATGAATTAGTACTTTTTCAATGGCGTTAACTTGATCGGGTTCACTTTGATGGCTATTAAGAATCATCCAGCGCACCATTTCTAAGCTGCTATTCAGCGACCAATAAAGGTAACAGTTACCCATCGCCGACTTTAAAACTGGGCAAGTTGACTGTCTAACTACCTGCTGCACTAAGCTAGAACGTCCGTAGGGAATCACTAAATTCACGTACTGGTCTTGGGTAACTAGATCCCGAACTGAAGCACCATGTTCTGCTGTGATCATTTCTAGACAGCCCGGAGCTAGACCAACTTCTGCGATCGCATTTTGCAATGCCTCAGCGATAGCGGCGTTGGTATGGCTGGCTTCGGTGCTGCCTTTGAGAATTATACAATTGCCAGTTTTGATACAAAAACCCGCTGCGATCGCCCCTAAATCGGGAAACGCCTCATAAATAAATCCAATCACTCCCAAAGGCATTAACTGGGTGTAACTTTGGGAATCTTCCAGTTGATAATCAGCGGTTCTAACGCGTCGCAGCGGATCTGATAATTCCCCCAACCGTTGCAAAATGTCCACTGTCATCTCTAGCCTTGTGGGAGTCAGCTTCAGCCAGTCCAATATCAGCTCAGGCACCGCCATTTCCCGACTGGCTTCTAAATCCAAGGTATTGGCTTCTAGAATGTCGTCAAATGAGCGCTCAATCGCCTTTGCCATTGCCAACACTGCACGACTTCGGTCTGCTCCCTTTGTGAGCGCCAACTTTAGGGAAGCTTGATAGGCTCGTTGGGCACTAGTAATCGGTTCGGGGTGGTCATCCAATTCAACAGTCATTGAGTTAACGTCTGTAGGTAAGCCAGACCATTAGTGCTGGTAAAATAGCCAATAGCACCGCCACCATTGCCCAAGCAATAATGCTGGAACCATTTGCCAATCGCAGTGCTAAAGGCAGCCATATAATCACTAGCACGAAAATAATGCCCAGCGCTATAGGCAAATAGCTTTCTCCCAAGCGGGGATGGACAACATGCCAACTATTTCCCATCCAACGCCAAGCCCGTTTGTAGGGATAGGTGGTGGAAAGCTGTTCTAGGACATGACCATTATCTTCTACAACAAAGATTTGCTGACAGCGATCGCAACCAAATGCTTCTGTTAGCGTAATCGGAATTAACTGACCCCGGCGACGACAGGGACAGGGGTATTCGGTATTGAAATCGATTTTTTCGGGTTTTTGAGATTGCACAAGCGTTCTAATAACTTGAGCGTGTTTTACACGAACTACGAGAATATAATGCCTTGGTAAACACCTTAAAGGCTTCTGTCTTTATATACATAAAAAGGTGATGCAAACATTGCCCTGATTACCAACAGTAGATGCAACTAACTTTAAGTATTCTACTAATTGCCAAATCAGTACGGAGTTATCTATTTGTAATTTTTCCCCGTAGCTGGCGATCTTGTTTAAAAATTTCCTTCTCTTCATCTGTCGCTTTCAAGGTAATGTGGTTGCGTTTTTGGGGATTTATTATGCTGACACACCTGGTACAATTTTAAGCATAGGTGGCAACCACTCCTAAAGCAAATCCTTTGGGAAGGCTACGCTCGTAAACAACACACATCAACAAACCCGCTAATTTTTCTTTGGGTCACTGTAACTATATATTACTATCAGTTCTCAAGGTTAGATCGGCATTATGTCCAATATCTATTCCTTCGAGTTTACAAGTGTTTACAGAGCAGGAATTACTAAAATATCTATTGTAGTGTGAAACTCTTTGTCTAAATATATAGATTGTGGCTAGTTTTCTTGACCTGTAAACACTTGAAGGGCTTTACAAGGGTGCAGAGCTAATCTACAAATGCTTTAGCGCACCCTAAAAACACTAAACCTCTTGGAATTCTTAAATTCAAGAGGTTTTAGTTGGAAGCGGGTGACGCGATTCGAACGCGCGACATTCACCTTGGCAAGGTGACGCTCTACCACTGAGCTACACCCGCAATCAATTGCCATATATCAATATCTCAGATTTATTCTTAATTGTCAACCCTTTTATTTAGTCATTGGTCATTGGTCATTGGTCATTAGTCATTGGTCATTGGTCATTAGTGAATAACAAAGGACAAATGACTAATGACGGACTAGCCGAGTTCTTCTGATTCCAAAGTTAAATTGCCAACGCTGGCACTTGGAAAAGCGGCTGGCAAAGACTGGCTATTACGTGAATATGGCTCTGCCAGGTTAGAACGCAGTTGTCGCATCAGGCTAGCCATTTCTAGGGCATTCAGGGCATAATCCCAGCCATGATTACCTTTTATGCCTGCCCGTTCTAGAGCTTGCTGCATAGTATCTACTGTCAAAATGCCAAAAATGACTGGCACCCCAGTTTGAAAGCTAGCGGCGGCAATGCCTTTAGAAACCTCTGAGGATACGTAATCAAAATGGGGTGTTTGTCCTCGAATGACTGCGCCAAGACAAATTACAGCATCATAACGATGGGAAAGTGCTAATTGGCGAGCTACTAAAGGTACCTCAAAACTTCCCGGAACCCAAACATAGTCCACCTGATTACCTTGGGGATTAGGGTCTACACCGTGGCGTTTTAAACAATCTTGACATCCCTCTAGCAGCTTTCCGGTAACGAGGTCATTGAATCGACCAATCACCACTGCAAACCGCAAAGGCTCCGTTTGGGTAAAAGTTCCCTCGAAAACTGCCATGATTGCCTCTTTATCAACTATACTTCTGGCCAATATACATTTCTTATTTAAATGTAGAGGAGCAGGAAAGCGCGATCAAAATAAAGTTAGTAGGAAAAAGAAAAAATCCCTTGTTTCCCTTAACCTTTGACCTTGGCTTTTCTGCCCCTCTAGTTCTTATATTATGTGCCTGCGCCAGAGCGAAGCCGTCGCCTACACGACAAAAAAGTTTAACAAACCAACTAAAAACACCAAAGCAATCCAGACCCCAGAACCAACCCAGAGCAGTTTTTTAGATTCACCCCAATTTTGGGGAGTGGCGTAAGCAACTGGAACGCCCACGACTAGGACAAAAGACAACAAGACTAGACCTATCAAGGCAAATTGGAATATTATGGTCATTTTTGCTTCTCCCAATACAGTGAAATACTAAAGATAGAATATCCTAAAGGGCGACACTGACACTTTCTTATTATTTTTAAGCTAGCAGAAATTGCAACATTTTAGTCATTTGTCCTTTCGTATAAGTACTAATGACTCTTAACTATGGATTTAATTCTTTGCCACACAACAGCTGATTTTGACGCATTAGGAGCAGCAGTAGGGTTAACGCGCCTACTATCGGGAAGCAAGATTGTGCTAACTGGCGGCTCTCATCCTCCTGTACGGGATTTTTTAGCATTGCATCGGGATGAATATCCACTGATTGAACGCCGTTCGGTGAATCCAGAAAAAATTCGCTCTCTGACTGTGGTGGATACACAACAGCGCGATCGCTTGGGTAAGGCTGCTGAGTGGTTAGACTTACCCAATTTAAAAGAGATTATAGTTTATGACCATCACTTAGGACAAGAATCAGATATTCCCGCCACGCGATCGCATATTGACTCAGTAGGAGCTACCACAACTCTCATCGTGGAGCAATTGCAACAACAGCAAATTTCCCTCACTTCTGCTGAAGCAACTGTGATGGCTTTGGGTATCCACGTTGACACTGGCTCCTTAACGTTTGACCAGTCCACACCACGGGATGCTTTAGCTTTGGCTTGGTTGATGCAACAAGGTGCCAGTTTATCAGTAATTTCTACTTACCGTGACCCTGGCTTGTCTTTGCAATTACAGCAGTTATTAACTGAGGCGTTGGAAAATTTAGAATATCTTTGTCTACGCGGATATACGGTTGCTTGGGTAACTCTAAAAACCGAGTCTTTTGTGCCGGGGCTGTCGAGTCTGGCATCGGAACTTGTAGAAATAACCGAAATTGATGCCCTACTGTTGGCTAATGAATATCCTTTAGGTGCAGAGGATTCACGGTTAACTGTAATTGGGCGATCGCAAATTCCCAAAACGAATCTTAACCTATTATTCCAACTCTTGGGCGGCGGCGGTCATTCTCAAGCCGCATCGCTAAACCTACGCAAAGTAGATTCGCAAGCAATCTTAAAACAACTCGTTGACGGGGTAAAAGCGCAAATTCCCCATCCCCCCACCGCTAGGGATTTGATGTCTTCTCCTGTCCGCACAATTCTGCCCGAAACCACAATTGCCGAAGCCCAGCGCATTTTATTACGCTATAGACACTCTGGTTTATCTGTAGTCGATACTCAAGGGCAACTAGTAGGTATTATTTCACGGCGGGATATTGATATCGCCTTACACCACGGGTTTAGTCATGCGCCAGTCAAGGGCTATATGACCAAGAATCTCAAAACAATTACACCAGATACGACATTGCCAGAAATTGAGTCGGTGATGGTGACTTATGATATCGGACGCTTACCAGTATTGGAAAATGGGCAGTTACTGGGCATTGTTACCCGTACTGATGTCTTACGGGAATTACATCAAGAAAGGGATGAAGATGAGGAAGGAGAGCAAAAATTCAAAATCCAAAATTCAAAATTCAAAATTCCTCTTAGCGCTGAGTTGCAAAATCGCCTTGCTCCACAATTATGGCAATTACTCACCACAGCATCGCAAGAGGCAGAGAAACGGGGTTGGCATCTTTATCTAGTGGGTGGTGGGGTGCGGGATTTGCTATTAGCAGAAGTAGCATCAGGCACTTTGATGATTAAAGATATCGATCTTGTGGTTGATGGCTTTCATAAATCAGCAGATGTCGGTGCTGGTGTGGAATTAGCAAAGGCACTCCAACAACTTTACCCCACGGCTCGCTTAGAAATCCACGGGGCTTTTCAAACTGCGGCCTTGTTGTGGCACAAAGACCCAGAATTAGATTCTCTGTGGGTAGATATTGCCACCGCTAGAACAGAATTCTATCCTTATCCAGCCGCAAATCCAGAAGTTGAAGCGAGTTCCATTCGTCAAGACTTGTATCGCCGAGATTTTACCATCAACGCCCTCGCCTTGCGCCTGACTTCCCCTCGTACTGGTGAGTTACTCGATTTTTTTGGTGGATTACTAGATTTACAAGCTAAACAAATTCGGGTTTTACACGCCAATAGCTTTATCGAAGACCCTACCCGCATTTATCGTGGCGTGCGCTTTGCCGTGCGCTTCGGATTTCAGATAGAACCGCAAACTGAAGAGTTTATCCGCTATGCAATCAACAGTGGTGTTTACGATCGCACTGCTCAAGAGAATAGCAGAACTCCAGCCCTGCAAACGCGACTGAAAACAGAATTAAAACACATCCTAGAAGCCCCCTACTGGAAATCGGCTTTACAGTTACTCGATAATTTAGGGGCATTGCAATGTATCCATCCTACCCTAAAGCTAGATGTGGAAGTCCTACGACAATTACGTTTGCTAGAAAGCTGTTTGCGGCGATTTGACCAGCAAACAACCCTCATCCATTGGGAAATGCGTTTAGAAACGTTAATCGCCCATCTAACACCACAATATCGGGCGAAAGTTGCAAAGAATCTACAACTGCAAGAAGATGGCATTCAACGCTTGCAAAACTTGGCTTCTGCCCAATCTGAGGTAATAGAATCTTTGCCTAAGTGTGAAAGTCCCAGTCAAGTAGTACAGTTGTTGCGACAGTATGATTTACCAATGCTGATTTTAATCGCTGTGCAAACTCCGCGATCGCTTAGACATCAAATTTGGAAATATTTAACTGTTTGGACTAATGTGCAGCCACTATTGAATGGTAATGATTTAAAGAAACTTGGTTACAAACCAGGGTCTCAATATCGACAAATATTAGATGATATGCTTGCTGCTACCTTGGATGGAATAATTAAAGATAAGACTGAAGCTGAGGAATTTTTAGCGCAACACTATCCTAAATGAAATAGCTCTGGTCTAAATTGTATCTAGATCGATATTTAACTCCCGCAGTTTTGCTGCTAAACGTTCAGCCTTTTGTTCGGCTTGTTCTGCTAGTTGTTGTGACTGTTCAGCCTTTTGTTCGGCTTGTTCTGCTAGTTGTTGTAACTGTTCAGCTTTTTGTTCGGCTTGTTCTGCTAGTTGTTGTAACTGTTCAGCTTTTTGTTCCGGTGTTGGTACTAGTTGCCCATCTCGCGTAAAAAACCGTAATAAACCTTCGTAAACTCCCAAATATAACCCTAGCTGATGACTCCACAAATGTCCTTGTCCACTTGCTTGTAGAGGTTGATATTCTCCATCTACTAAATGAAATCCCGCAAATTCTTGTGTGTAAGGGTCCTTGCGGGGCTACAAAAAGTGCTAGGATGCAGATAGAATAAGCCTCATAGCCCTCTCTCCTTGCTGATAGTACTTACGCTTATTAGGACTGAATCTCAATAATTCAGCGACTAACTCATAAGAATTTTCCATGAAATTGACCCAATTATCGCCATAAAGACCAATATAAAAACTACTATGTCGTCGAACAATCCTTAAGGATTCTTTAATTCGTCCAACATATTTTTGAACACCCATGCGTTTAATTTTTTGACCAGATATAGTTGCAGCCGTATAAGCAAGTGAGATTAATAATATTAAATAAATTAGCCTTTGTCTTGATACATTAGTATCTTCTAAGTTATAACCACCGCTCTTAAAATCTCTAAACATCTCTACCCTTCGGGAACGCCAAGGGCGAACAATATCAAAACGTTGTTTATAAGCTCTAATAACTGAATCTAAATCATCTAAGTTGGTAAGAATAAACCAACCTTCCTCCGGTGCAACTCCCAAACGTTTACGCTTCCATTTAGCAGCAAGATTAAAGCTAACAAATCCTTGGGATTTTGTAAGCCCCACTCACAAAGGCTCCTGACTTTAGTTTGGAATAATCTTTCCAAGACCCAACCATAAGTGAGTAAATACCAAAAAGAAGCACAATCCTGTCGAACTCACTACAAGTCTGTAGCGTCTGTTGGTTTAAACATTTGCTCAGGTGGAATAAAGCCAGGAGTACCTCTAAATGCACGACTCGCTGCAACTTCCTGGCTGCCAACACGAGCAAAACCAAAGTCAATTATATAGACGTTAAGTTGCTCATCTACCAAAATATTTTCCGGTTTAATATCTCGATGAATTATCGGCGGAATCCGATTTTGCAGATATACAATAATTTCTAAAGCTTTAACTGCAATTTGTTTAATTTCCTCTGGTGCAAAGCGGGTGCATCCCAGTTTTGATTATTCCAAAACAAATAAATAACTGGGAAGGTTTGTTACAGAAAACGGAAGTCAGGAAGTAAGGGGACATCAGGAAGGGATAATAAAGTCATCAAGACTAGGTCAGGACTTACGCAACTGGCACAGGCGATCGCTAAAATATAGTGCTTTTGTACT
>NZ_CAWUDN010000075.1:0-38716 GCF_963920915.1 Nostoc sp. PCC 9305 | reverse complement strand
ACGACCCTTATTTATGAATTCACTATTTTGTTATTCTGTCAATGCGTAAGTCCTACTGAATATATATACTCAATTTAAGGCTTTTTGTCGATCTATCAATAATTTACAAGCGATCGCTCTTAAAAGAAATGGGCAATTGCTTGCTCCTTGCACGAAACGAAGCGCGTTAGCAAAGCGGGGCAGTAGCGCATCGCCATTTGCACCAGATTGGAACAATTATTCTACCGCGTGGTTTAATAATTCCATTGATAAATCGAATGCGAGGCGTTATATTAAGCACCTCGCATTCTGAAGATTTCTATTTGACTGTGGGGTTGAGGATTAAACAACTAGCAAGTTATTTTGACTTAGTGACACTCCACCAGATAGTTGTGCAAATTGTACCTGAGCAAATCCGACCGCACTACCATCTTGGTCAAAATATAGCGCACCTGTAGTATTGTTATAGATAAATCGCTGATTGCTGGTTGTTGCAGATGTTCCAAGGGTAAAAGAGCTAGCTGAGAGTAAACCTGATGATAACCCGCCACCAAAACCAGCAGCCGATACCTGAATCAGTTCATTAGTAGCGTTAAAGTTATAAATGTTATCAACGCCTTCGTTGAAACTATTGAAAACAAAGGTATCAGTACCAGCTCCTCCATAAAGGTTATCATTACCTTTGCCACCTTTGAAGGTGTTTTTGCCAGAAGCGCCAGAGGCTGTGAGAGTATCATTACCATCGCCTCCATCCAGTAGATTATTGCCTGATGAATAGTCAACAATCAAGCGATCGTCATTAGCACCACCATTGAGCGTATTATTCCCAGAGACAGTATAAGCTCCGTATGAAGAATATAAGGAGGCTGAACCAGCGGCTGTCAGAGTATCATTGCCATCGCCCCCATTCAGTAGGTTATTGCCTGATGAATAGTTAGTAACTAAGTTATCATCACCAGCACCACCATTGAGGGTGTTCTTACCAGAGATAGCATCGAGAGAAAAATTGCCTCGGTAGTCGTCGTAGGAGCCAGAGACATCAAGAGAATCATTATCATCACCACCAGAGAGCGAATTATTACCATTTGAATAGTCAGCACTCAAGTAATCCTTACCTGCACCGCCGAGAATCGTGTTATTTCCACGTCCCCCAGCGAGGGTATCGTTGCCATTGCTCCCCACAATCAAATCATCGTAGTCTGTACCTGAGATATTTAATTGTTCGATATTCTTGTAGCTCACCTGATTCGGGCCTGCTGTAATCGAACCAGCATTAGTAGCAGCATTGAATGTCGAAGTGATTCCCTGTCCGATGGAATAGTTATAGAAAGACAACAAATCGTTACCTTTCCCTCCATCTATGGTATCTTTGCCGCGATCGCCTCCGGTGAGTGTATCGTTGCCATTGCCCCCTACAATCAAGTCATTGTAAGCTGTACCTGAGATATTTAATCGTTCAATATTCTTGTAGCTAACCTGATTCGCGCCTGATGTGATGGAGCCAGTGTTAGTAACAGCATTGAATGTCGAAGTGATTCCCTGACCCCCGCTAGAATTACTGTAATAATAGCCTTCCAATAAATCATCACCTTTTCCGCCATCGATAGTATCATTGCCACTACTACTCCCGTAGAGCGAGATAGTATCGTTGCCATTACTCCCTACAATCAAGTCATTGTAGGCTGTACCAGAGATATGTAATCCTTCGATATTCTTGTAGTTAATCAGATCCGTGCCTGCCCTAATCGAGCCAGTGTTAGTAGCAGCATTGAATGTCGTTGTGATTCCCCCACTAGGATAGATATACGAAACGCTCAACAAATCGTCACCTGTCCCCCCATCTACAGTTTGAGTCGCTAAGGAAGGTGGAGAAGTATATAGGACGAAAGAGAAGGAATCATTACCATTCCCTCCATTGAAAATATTATTACCAAAGCTGCCCTTGGCTTTTTTGTCATCGTAGTAGCCAGAGGCAAAGAAAGAATCATTGCCATCTCCTCCATTGAGGATGTTATCGCCTGTTGAATAGTTAACACTCAATTGATCGTCACCAGCACCACCATTGAGAGTGTTATCACCGGAGGTAAAAGAGGCGGAATAGTCGTATTCGCGAGAGGCACTAAGAGAATCATTGCCATCTCCTCCATTGAGAATGTTATCGCCTGTTGAATAGTTAGCATCTAATTGATCGTCACCAGCACCACCGTTGAGGGTGTTATTGCCATCTGTCTTAGATGCAGAGAGATTATCACTGCCATCGTCACCAGAAATCAGGTTATCGCCTGTTGAAGAGGTAGCACTGAATTGATCGTTACCAACACCACCGTTAAGGATGTTATCGCTTGTTGAATAATCAACATTTAAGTAATCGTTACCTTCACCGCCAAAAATTGTATCATTGCCATAATTTGAATCGTTGCCACTACTGCCTCCGAAGAGTAAATCGTTGCCATTGCTCCCGACAATAAAATCAGCGTAGGTTGTACCTCTAATTTCTAATTGTTCGATATTGGTGTAGTTAATCCGATTTGTGCCAGCCCGAATTGAGCCAGTGTTAGTAGCTGCATCGAAACTCGAAGTGATTGCTTTAGTAGCACGGGTGTAATATACAGACAAATAATCCTCACCTGTTTCTCCATTTACACTTTGAGTCGTTAAGGAAGATGGGGCAGTTTTTGAGGCGGACAAATGGAAGTCATCATTACCAGCGCCTCCATTTAGAGTATTTCTACCCCGGACTTCATCAGCGTAAAAGGAATCATCGCCGTCTTTGCCTGAAACCGTATTGTTGCCAGCAGAATAGCTAATATCAAGGTAGTCATCCCCTGCATCTCCGCTGAGGATGTTATTTCCAGAAGAATAGGAAGCATCAAGGGTATCATTTCCCTCATCACCCCACAGCAGGTTATTACCAGTACCACCACGGAGGGAGTCACTATCCGTACCACCACGGAGAGAGTCGTTACCCGTACCACCAAGGAGAGTATCATTGCCTGCACCACCAATGAGGGTATCATTTCCGGCATCACCGCTTAAAAGGTCGTTGCCATTTTTGCCATCGATGATATCATCACCTACTTTAGCGTTGATTGTATCTGCATCCTGAGTACCCAGTAGAGTATCGTTACCGTTGGTTCCAATGATATTCACCATAACTCTTACCTTCCTGAATCGATATTTTGAGTAATTTCAGCTATTAACTTGTTGTTAATGTTGTTTAAGGACACACAGAAATCGCCGAGAGTTAACGCTTTCGACATACTTTTATGTCACCCTTGAGGGCTAGCAATTTTCTCGAAGATTTACCCTATTGATAAGCTTGTAAGCAGGACTTATCTAACTGACTTGAAAAAGGCAGGAGGTTCAAAGTTAAAGTCTTTCCCTATTCCCTATTTCCTTTTTCATTCGTTATTTGTGTACCGTTAATAATGCTATTTACGACTATCTAAGTCTTAAGCATTGTACATATTTATGAGCGTGTATTTAGGAAAACAGATGGTTTCACGCTTTTTTTATCATTCTTGATCCGCAGATCAACCCAGCAATCATTGACAAAGTGCCGAAAAATCAAGCTTGAATGCCTAAAACCCACACTTCATATTTCTTATCAAAGCGTAGCCCTACTGTCGTAAATATAGAGAATAATTCACTTTCGATAGGGAAAGAATTTTTATGCAATTGTTGTGGGCTATTGCCCGTGGGTGTGTAGCTTAAAAATAAGGAACATCTAAATAACACTTTGATAACCATATCTGAATATTTACTGAGATGTCCACACTTAAAGACATATCTTTGCATACTCTTCACATTATTTGCCGATCAGTATAATGTCAGTACTTATCTTTATGTATTCTTCATGTCTTGATAACCACTAATAACTCAGAATGCAGCCGCTAAACAGCAGTTAAGCAGTTGTTTGATTTGTTCGTGTAGCGTGTCGTCCGCCCTAGTAGACAAGCAAGCTGTAAGAGTTTTTTGAATCTGGGGTTATGCTGCGAGGTTCTGACGACGAGTTATAGGAGTTGAAAGCGATCGCATTGGAGCATTGGCACGTTATCAAGAGCTACTTAGGTATGACTATCTCCCAAACATGCCCGCGTAGTCCGTCCTAGCGATCGCACAGAAATTACTGAGGACAGTGGATCTGAAACTGGACTATATTAGTAGATTTTGGAACAAAAATGGATTTTTATTCAAAATAACAGTCACCAGGGAATGAAAACGTATTAAATAATGGATTTCTTTGACCATGCCAATTTAAACAAGAAGGCAATATCAATATATAGATAAGACCTTAACGTAGTATAAGACTGTGGGGACATGATATCAATGGTTCCCCTACGGGCGTACTCACGTAAACGGGAACTGCTATAAATAAATGTAAAGAATAAGTTGGTATTGCATAAACTTTGCTTTCTACCTTGATGAATTAACTAAGCAGCTAAAAAGTTGAAGGTACAAGATTGAAAATATCTTGTTATCTCCTTAATTAGCTGACTTAACAACAACATAGTTCTTCTACAGGAGAAAAAATGAGTACATTAGAGCAAAGTCTTAGTCAATTTCGAGCTTTACCAAAACCAGAGTCATCTCGATTAATTGACTTTGAAGAAGCAGAAATTCGTCCTGGTATAGTAAGTGGCACTTATATTTTAGTTGTCAGAGGGACGAAACCATACTTGAATTTAGAAGTGAATCTTGTACCACTTGTATACGTCCAGCAACCTGAATATTGGGGAGTTGAGGTCGTTGGCACTTTGCCCGGAATCGGACTACCAGCTACCGCACCTTATACAGTTTCTCTGCCAGTAGACGGTATTCGTGGCAAACAAGGCATTGAAATTATTGGTGCTAATGGTTCCAAGCAACTGCCTTTTCTAGATGTTAAGCCTTCCTAATTCCCGATATGAATATGTGTAGAACCACCATCTTAAAAGCTGTTACAAAAGCTTAAAAATAGCCCGAAAATAAATTTTCAGGCTAAAAGCTCAAGTTGGTTTAAACGGACTAATAAAATATTCTTAGTCCGTTTAAACCAATTCCAATACTTGTCGGGTTTTGGGGAAAAGAGGAAGAAAAAAGGGGAAAGAAAAAACCTTTACCCTTTAACCTTTTCGCCAAACCCAATTTAGTGGACTTTGTTAATGTAGTAGCGAATTCTATTCACCCAGTATTTTTCAAATATCCTCTTAGCTAGGTAGAGTTAAAATACTGGGATCTCAATGATAAATTCTGTTCCTTCACCAAGTACAGAATTGCAACTCAAGCTTCCATCATGGGTTTCCTCAACAATTTGACGAGCGATCGCTAATCCTAATCCTGTGCCTTTGCCAACCTCTTTGGTTGTAAATAGGTGGTCAAAGATCCGCGATCTAATTTCCTCTGACATCCCCTGACCGTTATCTTTCATCCGAATTATTACTGTTTCTTCGTTACTGGATACTTCAGTTTGAATCAGTATTTGCTGACGATCGCCTTGCACTTGAGCAAAAGAACGCCCCTCAATGGATGCATCGAAGACATCTATTGCATTTGCGAGGATGTTCATAAAGACTTGATTTAGCTGTCCTAAAAAGCACTTAACTGGTGGCAATTTTCCGTATTCAGTGATGACTTCAATCGCTGGACGTTTTTCGTTAGCTTTGAGGCGATATTTCAAAATTAACAGAGTACTTTCAATCCCTTCATGGAGGTTACAAGCAACTTTTTCAGTTGTATCGGCTCTGGAGAAGGTGCGGAGACTGATACTAATATCTTTTATTCGTTCTGAAGCCACCTTCATCGAACTTACTAGCTTTGGTAAATCTTCAATCAAGAATTCGAGGTCAATTTCTTCGCCATGCTCAATGACTGCGATCGCCGGAGTGGGATGATGTTGTTTAAACAATTGGATATGAGCGAGTAAGTCTTGAGTATACTCTTCGGCATTGTGGAGGCTACCTTCCAGAAATCCAATGGGATTATTAATTTCATGTGCCACACCTGCAACCAAATTGCCCAAGGTTGCCATTTTTTCGTTTTGCACCATTTGTAATTGGGCTTGCTCAAGTTCTTGCAGCGATCGCTCTAGTTGATGAGCATAATTCTGGTATTCTTGGTAAAGGCGGGCATTTTCTAGAGAGATGGCAGCTTGAGCGCATAGCAGTTGGATAACTTCGGTGCGATCGCGAGTAAATGCACCAATTGTTAACGGATTTTCTAGATATAGCAGCCCAATGATTTTCCCCTGATTTAATATTGGCGTACACAACACACTCTTAGGTTGTTGCTGCATGAAATATGAATCAGCAATAAAATCAGTTTGTGCTGTTGCATCATCCAGTACAACAGTTTTTAAGCTGTGTTTGACAAAGTTTACCAGTGTAATGGGAATGTCTTTACTGGTTGACAATGGTGCAGATAATAGGGTGACTCCTTCATCAATAGTCGCTATGGCTTCAACCACTAAATTTTCCTGTTTGAGTACAAGTAATGCAGCTTTTTGTGCCCCAGCATTTTCCATCACTACTTGCAAAAGTGTAGTGAGTAATTGCTCTAATTGAATTTCACTGGAGAGAGCTTGTGAGGCTTTCAAAATAGTTGACAAATCGAGTGCTTCCGAAATACTGCTGCTAGAAAGGTTTGTGTGGATGGTTTGATTTGGGAATGATGATGCATCGACAGTTGAACTCAGTTGAAAGTGATTAAGTTGCCCTTGTAAGATGGGAATAAGTAGTTGAGGATAGCGTTTTTCTAAGTCTTCAGTTTTAGCTTTAGCGCCCCAACGAGCATAGCAGTAATAAGCTTCTTGCATATAAACTTGGGCGATTTTTTCTTTGTCCCAGTCGAGGTAAAACTTGGCCGCTAGTTCATTACTCAAGGCTTCTTCTTGGATATATGCATTTTCTTTCGCTAGAGTTATGGCGCGATTGTACAATTCCATTGCTTTATTTTTGTGCAGCAAAATCCGCTGCCGTTCTGCTTCGACTAAATAAAATTTGTGTTGATGATTCATTGGGGCATGATGCGCCCATTTTTTCAGTTTTTTCTGATGGGATGTAACTTTTTTAAGAATCTGTTTTTGTTTGTTAGCTGTTGCTGTTGGATAGAGAATTAGTTGGGTTAGCGCCTCATAAAAATAAACTATTGGTACAACGGCTGCCGATGTTACCCCATCTAAATAAGTTATTGCCTGAATTGCTGCCTCAGATGCTCTGGTATAATTTTCAAACAGGTAGCAAAGTATCAGTTCATTGGCATAGCTAAAGCTCAATCCAGTGCGATCGCCTGCTTGTTCTTGTAATGGGCGAATAGTTTGGACATCATAAACAGCACCTGATAAATAACTGGGATCGGTAGATTGTCCTAACAAATTCAATATGGCTTGACGAAATGAATTAATATAAGTCTGAGGTTTTTCTTGCCTAAAATGGCTGTAGACTTCAGCATAGTCACCCATCTGTTTTTCTAACTCAGCTAATTCTTGCCCCATCAAATATCCATGAAAACTACAGCTATAGCTAGCCCAAGCTGCATATTCGATATCTCCGGTTTCTAAACCCACTTGATAGGCTTCAATTAACGGTGCAATTGTATCTTTAAGTGGTTGATGCCAGTGATTAATAAATGTTTGAACAATGAAGAAAGTTCTAGCTTTGAATTCTTTGCTATGAAATTTTTCGAGAACTTGTAATGCTAATTGACCGAATTTATAACCTGTCTCAATATTTCCCAGAATGCCACACTCTATCAATCCATACCAGGCATAGCCAAATGCAGATGCGGCAGCATTACCGTACTGCATCGATAAATTGACTTCGCTCAAGATTATTGGTGGTAGTAAATCTGGACGAGCAATATAAGCTGTGGAATTTGTACTAGCCAAAATTCGGATTGCTGCTAGTTGTTTGTCCCCAGTCATATTAGGTAAATCAATCAAATTTAAAGGAGATTTACCTACAAATCGTAATTTTGTTTGGGCTAGATTGAGTAATGTTTGTATTTTAGTTGCTTGATGAGATAGTTTCACACCTAAGAGATTTAGCAGTGCGATCGCAGTCAGAATCGAATCATCAAAACGACTCTGAGCTAAATAAGATTGGATTTGAATCTCAATCGATTTCACCCGATCTATTAAGACTTTAGCGTGTTGTTGCACTTGCTCAACAAACTCTTCTACCTTGTCAAACTGGCCCATAAGATAGGCTGCCGAAGCAGCTTCTTCATACAAGGCTAATGAGAGTGAATACTGTTGTTGCCAGCTATCTGTTCTCAATAGCTGAATACCACAGCTGATATATTCTATTGCATTCGTATAAGCAGTGGATAGTTTGGCTTTTTTTCCAGCCAGCAAATTTAACTCTGCTAATCGATCTCGCTCAGACTGCTGAGTGATTAGCTTTACACCAATATTTAACTGATTAACAATCTCAAAAATTCTCTCTTCCTGCTTTTTAACTGGTATTTTGCTTAATAGCAGTTGGCCAATTTGCAGATGGATGGATTGCTTTGTTGACTCTGGGATCAACGCATAAGCTGCTTGTTGAATCCGATCGTGTAAAAATTTATAGTTTACAGTTAGCGCACTTTGTATTGAATCCTGTGTTTCCCGCCCAACATAGAATTTGTAAACTTCACTTTGGGGCAGAATTAATCCCTCTTGTAATGCTTTCCAAAGGTATGTTGCTGTTTCAGTTTCAGAATTTTCAGAAACAATTGCCAATGTTGCCAAATCAAATTGATTACCAATACAAGCCGCTAATTTTAAAACGTTTTGCGTTGATTTTGGTAATTTTCGCAACTGTAACACCATAAAATCAACTACATCATCTGTCAGAGCTAACGCTTTCATCTGGGCAATATCACACTGCCAACTGCCGCTATTTAAATCAAATTTAATTAGTTGATCTTGATGGAGAGCTTTGAAAAATTGCGTACTAAAAAATGGATTACCTTTGGTTTTCTGATATACTAACTGTGTTAAGATTTCTGTAGTTTCTAGCGAACAGTTTAGAGTGTCGGCAACCAATTGATTTAAACTAGCTTCACTCAGTGGTGCTAATGTAATTTTGTTAATAGTAGCATTAGCTTTGGCAATTTCATCTAATGTCAACATCAATGGATGAGCAGCAGAAACTTCATTATCCCGATAAGCTCCAATTAATAATAAATATCCTGAGTTTGACTCATTCATTAGTAACTGGATTAACTTCATCGATGCTGAATCAGCCCACTGCATATCATCTAAAAATATGACTAGAGGATGTTCTTTGGTAGTGAATACTTGAATAAACCTTTGTAATAATAAATGAAACCGATTCAGGGCTGAATTTGGTGAAAGTTCCGTTGCAGATGGTTGTTGACCAATAATTTGTTCTAATTCGGGAATTACCTCAAGAATGACTTGCCCCTGATCGCCCAGCACTTGTAAAATTTTATTTTTCCAAGTTGATAAATGGACATCACTTTCACTCAGCAATTGTCCCATTAAGTCTCGAAATGCCTGCACAAAAGCAAAGAAGGGAATATTACGATTAAATTGGTCAAATTTGCCTTTAATGAAGTAGCCCCGCTGCCGGACAATGGGTTTGTGAACCTCGTTAACAATTGCTGTTTTACCAATGCCAGAAAAACCAGCCACCAGCATTAGTTCCGTCTGATTGTTGGTAACGCGTTCAAATGCTTTGAGCAGAGTTTCCACTTCATGCTCGCGACCATAGAGTTTTTCTGGGATAATAAAGCGATCGCACACATCCCGTTGAGCAATTGGGAAACTCGCAATTTTTCCCGTCTCTTTTAGCTCATGTAAACAATTTTCTAAATCATATTTTAGTCCGAATGCGCTCTGATAGCGGTCTTCAGCATTTTTTGCCATCAGTTTCATCACAATGTCTGACAACACTTGCGGAATCTCTTTCCTATTCCCTGTCCCCTGTCCCCTGTCCTCTAAAACTGGCGGAACTTTGGCAATATGACAATGTACCAATTCCATCGGATCGTGTGATTTAAAAGGTAATTCCCCTGATAGCAACTCATAAAAAGTTACACCTAAAGAATAAAAATCAGTACGGTAATCAATTCCCCGATTCATTCGTCCAGTTTGCTCTGGAGACAAATAGCCGAGTGTTCCTTCTAATACATTCGGACTCATCAGGATTTGAGTTTCTCGTGGCAGCAGAGATGCAATACTAAAGTCAATTAACTTAACTTTTTTAGTTTCTGGATTAATTAAAATATTGGCGGGTTTAATATCTTTGTGAATAATCCGATGATGAATTAGGATATCTAATGCATCACACAGAGCGATCGCTAAAAGTAAAAATTCTTGTAAAGACACCATATCTGGCATCTGGTAACAAGTAAAATAATCTTTCAGAGAAATCCCACCAAAATCTTCCATTACCAACGCATAACCATTTTGATACGCCTCCAGACTGTAGGTTTGGACGATCGCAGATGAGTTAAGATTTTTGGCAATTGTGTACTGATTGCGAAACTGCAACAGATCGCTGAAACTGGGATATGAATTTTTTAGCAGTTTAATTACTACAGGTAATGAGTCAGTTTCTCGATACCCCCGATAAACTAGAGTTCTGGAACCATTGTAGATTTCTTCAGTTATGTCGTATCCGGGAATACTGACTATGCTGCTGACCATACTGCTAAACCGTGGTAATTTCTGAATTTATTGTTCCCAAATCAGTAACGCCAGTTTATGTGTGTCTTTTGAGACAACTCACAGGGGCAAATCATCGCAGTAGATAGAACTGTATTTGATCTCCCAAATTCAAAGGTAAATAGCCTTTCAGAAACGAGAACATCTTCCTAGAAGAAAGAAAAGTTGTTAGAAAAGCCTTAAATAATACTCCAAGAAGAAACCAAAGGAAAAAGGTGAAAAAAACCCACCTCCTCGGAATCGATATGATAGACAAGTAAATAAAATTTAAAAAATATTTATCGAATGGTAGATCAATCATCTGGCTTGTCCAAGGTCAAAGACTCATTAACACAAAAAATCTTCTTGGGTAACGAACCAAATGCAGAGTTAATTGCAATTCTCACCGTTTACTTTGTCCAAGGAATTTTAGGGCTATCGCGTCTAGCCGTTAGCTTTTTCCTCAAAGATGAATTGCTGTTGAGTCCAGTCCAAGTGTCGGCGCTATTGGGAATTGTCTTTCTACCTTGGATGATCAAGCCGGTGTTTGGTTTTATCTCTGATGGCTTGCCTATATTTGGCTATCGTCGCCGTCCTTACTTGATTTTATCCGGGATACTGGGAACTGCTTCTTGGATTAGTCTGGCCACAATAGTTAATACTAGCTGGGCAGCCACCTTAGCGATCGCTCTTGGTTCTCTTAGTGTCGCCATGAGTGATGTCATCGTTGACTCGCTAGTTGTAGAACGAGCCAGAGGCGAATCGCAAGCAAAAGCCGGTTCACTACAATCTCTGTGTTGGGGTGCTTCTGCGATCGGAGGTTTAATAACAGCCTACTGTAGCGGTCTACTACTCCAATACTTTACTACCCGTACTGTCTTTGGGATTACTGCTTTATTTCCGCTGATCGTTTCAGGAGTGGCTTGGTTAATTGCTGAGTCCCCCGTTAGCCAAGATGCTCAAGATAGTAATCAGACCAACTCTGTACCCATCAAACATCAACTGGGACAGCTACGCCAAGCCATTAGCCAAAAAACAATTTGGCTACCAACGGCATTTATCTTCATCTGGCAAGCTACCCCAAATGCTGACTCAGCCTTTTTCTACTTCGCTACCAACGAACTCCACTTTGAACCAGAATTTTTGGGGCGAGTAAACTTGGTGGGAAGTTTCGCTTCTTTGGCAGGTGTTTGGATTTTTCAACGTTTCCTCAAAAGCATTCCTTTTCGCGTGATTTTTGCTTGGAGTACTGTCCTTTCGTCACTTTTGGGGATGACGATGCTGTTGTTGGTGACTCACACAAACAGGCTATTGGGTATAGATGACCACTGGTTTAGTTTGGGTGATAGCCTGATTCTGACTGTAATGGGGAAAATTGCCTTTATGCAAGTGATGGTTCTAGCAGCAAGGCTTTGTCCCTCTGGTGTGGAAGCGACATTATTTGCCTTGTTAATGTCAATCTATAATTCAGCCGGAACAGTTTCCCATGCATTCGGAGCATTAATCACGTATTGGCTGGGGATCACCGCAACAAACTTTGAGTCACTTTGGCTATTGGTGCTAATTACTAATCTCAGCACCCTATTACCCCTACCATTTATCAACTGGCTACCTTCTACTGAAGAACAAACTGAGGCAGCCAAAGATGGGGAAGAAGCGTTTTTGCCAGATTTGATGTCTGAATTGGTACTGAGAGAACCAGAGTCAAAAATAGTCGAATAGTGTAATAAATCTCACCCTGAGTCGAGGTAGTGTCCTGCCTTCACGTTGTAGTAAAGCTGCAAAAAATTCTTTTTAGCTGTTACATTTTCGTCCAAAATAACCAGAAAAAACAAAGTATATGCGTTTGAAAAGTCAAGAAACCCCAGCTACAGAAAAATTCTACACTCGTGCAGACTGGCAAGGAGGATATCAATCTCTTACCCAAGAGTTTGATTATTGGATTGATGATATAGAAGGACAAATCCCCACAGAGTTACAAGGTACGCTGTTTAGAAATGGCCCCGGTTTGCTGGATGTGAATGGGCAGGCTTTTCATCACCCGTTTGATGGAGATGGGATGATTAGCAAAATTACCTTTACCAATGGTCGTGCCCATTTTCGTAACCGCTTTGTCCGCACAACTGGCTATTTAGCAGAGCAAAAGGCAGGGAAAATTCTCTATCGCGGTACTTTTGGTACTCAAAAACCTGGCGGTTGGCTAGCTAATATCTTTGACTTCAAACTCAAAAATATCGCCAATACAAATGTTATCTATTGGGGTGGTAAACTGCTAGCACTGTGGGAAGGGGCTGAAGCACATCGTCTCGATCCCTACACTCTTGAAACGTTGGGGAATGAATATTTTAATGGTGTTTTGTCAGCAGGTGAAGCTTTCGCTGCCCATCCCCGTTTGGAAAAAAATTGTGAGCAAGATGGGGGCGCACCTTGCCTAGTAAATTTCTCGACTAAGCCAGGATTATCTACCACAATTAATATTTTTGAGCTAAACTCAGCAGGTGAAATTGTTAGACAGCAGGCTCATAAGGTTCCTGGTTTCTGTTTCATTCACGATTTTGTTATTACTCCCAATTACTGTATCTTCTTTCAAAATCCTGTCACCTTCAATCCCATACCTTTCGTCTTGGGAATACGTGCGGCGGGAGAATGTATCAAATTTCAGCCAAATAAGCCAACTCAAATTCTAATTATTCCCCGTTTCCCCAAAGAAGGGCAAGAAAAGATAAAATTTCTGGAAACTCAGTCGGGTTTCGTCTTCCACCACGTTAATGCTTTTGAGGTAGGAGAGGAAGTTAGGATTGACTCCATTTGCTACCAAGATTTATTAAAAGTTGAACCTAAAAGTGATTTTCGACAAGTTGATTTTGAAGCGTCTTCACCTGGGCAACTTTGGCGATTTTATCTGAATCTAAAGGATGGGACAGTCCGGCAGGAATTGATTGATAGCCGTTGTTGTGAATTTCCCAGCATACATCCGGCGAATGTGGGACGCCCTTATCGATATCTATATATAGGTGCGGCTCATGCGGAGACTGGTAATGCTCCCTTACAAGCATTGCTGAAAATTGATTTAGAGTCTCTTGAAAGACAACTTTGGAGTGCTGCACCCCGTGGTTTTGTTGGTGAGCCGATTTTTGTCCCGCGCCCAGGTTCTGAAAAGGAAGATGATGGTTGGGTATTAGCTTTGGTTTATGATGCTGCCCATCACCGCTCAGATTTGGTAATTTTAGATGCTAGTGATTTCTCTAAAGGAGCAATTTCGCGGTTACATCTGAAGCATCATATCCCCTATGGTCTACATGGGAGCTTTACTTCTGAGGTTTTTGGGGAAATTTGATCGCTTATTTGGATGAAACCATTTTTTCGCTGGCAATAATATGCAAATCGATGTTTTTGAGCAAGCGCACTAATTTTTGCGTCAAAGATCCTTTGAGGAGCATTTGCCAGCGCGATCGCTGACTTTCTCCAATTACAATTTGGGTGATACGATGTTTCTCGGCGACCTCAGCGATCGCATTAGCTATATTACTGTTGGTGACACGAAGAAAAGTACCTTCAAATTCTTTACACAGTTTCTCACAAGTGTGGATATGTAAGCTTTCCTCTTTAGTAAGGAAGCGTTCTGGATCGGCAACGAACAAGGTATAAAGTGGCGCGTTCATATAGTTAGCCAACCTTGCACCCCGACGTAACAGCTGCACTGAGTTGGGATAAGTGGATACACACACCAAAACCCGCTCGTGAATATTACAGAATTGCCCATTGGGAGTAGAGGCGATCGCATTTCCTTCCACGTTGTCTGCCACCTCCCGCAAAGCCAACTCCCGCAAAGCAATCAGGTTGCGGCGTTGGAAAAAATTATCGAGGGATTGTTGGATTTTTTGCTGTGCGTAAATCTTGCCTTCTAATAAACGTTCTTGCAGCGTTTCCGGTGTGACATCCACTACCACTATTTCATCTGCTTCATCCATAATCCTGTCAGGAACCCGCTCCCGGACTACCACACCTGTAATTCTGGCTACTAAGTCATTGAGACTTTCCAAATGTTGCACATTCATTGTGGAGTAGACATCAATCCCGGCGGCCAAAACTACTTCTACATCTTCGTAGCGCTTTTCGCGTGGAGAACCAGGGACATTGGTATGGGCAAGTTCATCGATTAAAACTAATTGCGGCGATCGCTTTAAAATAGCATCTGTATCCATATCTGTCAGTGTCAGTTCACCGCGAGGATATTGCTTACGGGGTATAATTTCCAGTCCCTCTGCCTTTTCCGCTGTCTCCTTGCGTCCGTGGGTTTCCAAAAGCCCAACGACAACATCAATTCCTTCCTGTTTGAATGCGTGTCCCTCTTCTAGCATCCGGTAGGTTTTGCCTACTCCAGGAGCCATGCCAATAAAGATTTTATGCTTACCCCGTCGTCGTGCCGGATAAAGCGAGTAACTTGCAGAATTTAAAGGCGCATTCCCAGCCGAACCAGTATTAGAATTATCTGACATTTATAGCACTCCTATTGCATGGGAAAACCATCATTGCTAATGCCCCATACTTCGACTACGCTCAGTACAAGTGCTCCATGCCCATTTACTGATTTTGCTGACGATTAATATCTTGCAAATCAAGAGCATAATTCAATCGGAGAACATTAACTCCCGGTTCGCCAAAAATCCATAAAAATCTGTCATCAGTATACTTATTAATTAAACGTAAAATCTCATCTTCTTTTACTCCCCGCGCACCAGCAACCCGCGTCAATTGTTGCCGTGCTGCTTTAAAGGAAATATGCGGGTCTAAACCAGAACCAGAGGTATAAATTATATCGGCTATCGGTTGAAGATTTTCGTCTCGCAATTTATCTGCTTCTTCTAAAATCCGCTTTAGTAGTTCTGGATTGCTGGCAGCGAGATTGCTAGCTCCAGATATGCCAGTTGGCTTGGCTTTTTTTCCTTGGCTGTATCTAACAGTACTAGGACGAGAATGGAAATATCGTTCAGATGTGAACACCTGACCAATCAAAGCCGAACCAATTGGTTCATTACTTAGATTCCGCATGATGCTGCCATTAGCTTGATAGGGCAAAAAAACTTGACCCACTACAAGAATTACCAGCGGATAGATGATTGCAGTCAACAACCAAAGCATTAGAGTTATAAAAATTGCTCTGATAGTTTCTCGAATAATAGCCATAAAAAGTTTTCCAATTGCGCCTAAAATTTAATTTTTAATTTTAATTTTTAATTCTTTTGCCCATCTAACAGGAGGTTATAAGATACTGTTAGCAACAGCATAAACAACAACTGGGGCAGTTACCACATTCAAGCACAGCACATTCAAGCACAGGAAGATCAAAATAGCGAGTGGTAGGTGTTGTTTATGCCATTGCGACTAAACAAAGGATATCGTCAAAGTAGTGCTGAATGAAAACGATATTTATTTATATTCTTCTTGTCCCTCCCGTCAACAGGTAAAAGTAAAAATGTTTATTATTTTACTTTGGTCAAGATGCGATCGTTTCTCAGCGTCTCTACTTTTGCTATCCTTAAGCCAAGCCCACAAGTGTAATCAGTACATCGATCAATTTAATTGCAATAAACGGCGCAATCACCCCACCTAAGCCGTAAATTAAGATATTGCGTTGGAGTAACTGATTAGCTGTCAGCGGTCTAAACCTCACACCCTTTAATGCCAAGGGAATCAAAGCGGGAATAATCAAAGCATTATAAATCAATGCTGAGAGTACAGCAGATTTAGGGCTAGTCAAATTCATAATATTCAGGCTTTGCAAATTAGCAGCGACAAATATCACTGGAATAATTGCAAAGTATTTAGCAATATCATTAGCGATGGAAAATGTCGTCAATGCCCCACGAGTAATCAACAATTGTTTACCAATACCAATGATATCGAGTAGCTTTGTGGGATCGGAGTCCAAATCGATCATGTTAGCGGCTTCTTTTGCAGCTTGCGTTCCTGTATTCATCGCCACGCCGACGTTAGCTTGGGCTAATGCGGGAGCATCGTTAGTTCCATCTCCCGTCATGGCTACCAGTTTACCTGCTGCTTGTTCCTGTTTAATGATACTGATTTTGTCTTCTGGTGTGGCTTCAGCAATAAAGTCATCAACCCCTGCTTCTTTGGCAATGACAGAAGCGGTAATTCGGTTGTCTCCAGTTAGCATGATGGTACGCACTCCCATCCGTCGCAGTTGCTCAAAGCGATCGCGGATACCAGGTTTAACTATATCTTTGAGATAAATAATCCCATAGATTTCGTTATCTAAGCTAACTGCTAAGGGTGTACCTCCCAAGCGAGAAACTCGTTCGTAGGCAGCATCTAATTCTGGTGTATCGCGTCCGTTACGGGAACGGACAAATCCTTTAATAGCTTCTACTGCTCCCTTTCTGGCCTCATACCCACCAGGTAAATTCGTCCCACTCATCCGGGTTTTGGCGGAAAAACTGACTCCTTCTGCCTGACTGGAGTCAAAATCAAATCTTGCGCCCAACTTTTCTGCTAGTCGGACAATGGATTTACCTTCTGGTGTATTGTCAAAGACACTAGCTGCCCAGGCAACATTAGCAATTTCCGACATTGAATGACCGTTGAGAGGAATAAACTCTTCCGCCAGACGGTTGCCAAGGGTAATTGTACCTGTTTTGTCGAGAAGTAAAGTGTTGACATCACCACAGGCTTCTACCGCTCGCCCTGATGTGGCAATAACGTTAAATTGGGCAACTCGATCCATACCAGCAATACCGATGGTACTTAGTAAACCGCCAATGGTGGTAGGAATTAACGCTACTAATAAGGCAATTAAAATTGGGACACTGACTGGACTGTTGACATAATAAGCAAGGGCGGGCAAGGTGACTACAACTAACAAAAACACTAAGCTGAGAACTGCTAACAATACTGTGAGGGCAATTTCATTGGGTGTTTTGCTGCGTTCTGCCCCTTCTACCAAGGTAATCATTCGGTCAATAAAACCTTTGCCTGGGTCAGATGTGATGCGGATAATTAGTTCATCTGAGATAATCCGCGTCCCACCAGTGACGGAACTGGCAACATCGGAGCCTGATTCTTTTAATACTGGTGCAGATTCCCCAGTAATTGCCGATTCATCCACTGAGGCCACACCCATGATTACTTCGCCATCGGCGGGGATGATATCGCCAGCAACGACGTAGATCGTATCGCCCTGTTTGAGGCTGGTGGATGAAACTTCACTAAGTGTGCCATCGGCAGCAAGTTTTTTAGCGATCGCCTCTAACTTTGTTAACCGCAAGGCATCGGCTTGGGCTTTACCCCGCCCTTCTGCCACTGCTTCGGCAAAATTGGCAAACCAAACTGTAAAGAATAAAATCCCCGACAACAAGGCGTTGAAAACTTGCGGGTTCTTTTGAAGGGCAGGGCCAAATAGGTTGGGATCGATCGTTAGCAATAGGATGATGATTGTCCCTACCCAAACCACAAAGATTACTGGATTTTTGATTGCATACTTAGGGTTGAGCTTGACAAAAGCATCTCTAATTGCTCTTAAGTACAGCCACTTATTATTTGCCCTAGTCTTTTTACGTTTTTGGCGGCGATCGCCAGAACGAGAACTTGGGCGTCTAGCTTTGAAGTTAGTTGCCACTGGATTCATAAATAAAGTTAGCAGTGAGAAGTTAGGAGTTAGGAGTTATAGGAACTTCTAATAAAAAAATATCCAACCTGTAGGATGCGTTAGTAACGCATCCTACGAAACCGGATAATTTATAAAATAACGGCAGGAGCCAGGAGGAAATAAGTATGAATGAAAACTTTAGTTCTGAGTAATTACCCAGTTAAAAATAAGATACTGGTACGAGATGCGTAGTGCAAGATATAGCTGAGTGCTGTTAGCGAGGCGTTGAGCCAGTGCTGAGTATAAACCTAGTTGTTTCCAGGCTTTGAGCAATCAACACTGTCCTAACATGTCTGATACCAATTTGAAAAATGATTGCGACAGATGGAAAACTGAAACACTTATCCAATGGATATTTCACAATCCAAAATCTAAAATCGTTTGACTGAGCGATCGCCGTACCCCTCCGAGGAAGCAAGCTACGCGTAGCGTTCCGCAGGAAAGTCTAAAATCCAAAATGGTATGACTACAGCTATATAACCTTTCTTGCTTGAATCTCACACTTTTAAGTCTGGGTTACTCCTTCCTCCTGCCTCCTGAATTATTATTTGATATTTTCTCAATTTCAAACTTATAACTCATAACTTTTCTAACTGCCAGATGCTAGTTTCAAACCCTCAGCTATGGGGCCTAAAGCCAGAACGGGAAAGAAAGTTAATACTCCCAAAACCAGCGTGACTCCAGCCACGATCCCAGTAAATACCAGAGAATCGGTTCTCAGGGTTGCAGGAGTTTCTTCTACTGGTTGTTTGCGAGACATTCCGTCAGCTAGCAGCAGGATGGCAATCATCGGAATGTAGCGTCCTCCGATTAGGCTAACTAAAGTACTCAAGTTCCACCACAGGGTGTTATCCCCCAAGCCCTCTAAGCCGGAACCATTATTTGCTGCTGCTGAGGCATATTCATAAACTACTTGAGAAATACCGTGATAGCCAGCGTTGCTAATTCCAGATAGGGAGATAGGATAAGCCAAAGCGATCGCACTGGGGATCAAAACTAGAATCGGGTGAATCAACAGCACTACGCTGGCGAGAACGATTTCCCGCTTTTCAATTTTGCGTCCCAAAAACTCTGGAGTACGTCCTGCCATGAGTCCAGTTAGAAAGACTGTGAGAATTAAGTAAATAAATAAGTAAGCTGTTCCAGTTCCCTGACCACCCCAGATAACCTGAATAAATAAGTTGAAGAGAGTCGAAAATATTCCTTGCGGCATCAGAGAATCGTGCATCCCGTTCACAGCACCAGACATAGTAGCAGTAGTCATCACTGCCCAAAATGCTGTTTGTGCCCAACCAAATCGAACTTCTTTACCCTCTAAATTAGGCTGTTCTAATCCAAAGGCGGTATTAACTAGGGGATTACCTTGCAGTTCTCCCACGGCTGTAACTCCCACCAGAATGACAAAAATCACAAACACCATCCAAAAAAGTAGCCAAGCTTGTTTGATGTTATTGGCAAATATACCGTAGGTGTAAATCAAGGCTGCTGGGATAGAAATCATCGCGAGCATTTCTATCAAATTAGAAGCACCATTGGGATTTTCAAAGGGATGTGCAGAGTTGACGCCAAAAAAGCCACCGCCGTTCTCGCCCAAAAGTTTGATCGTTTCAAAGGATGCTACCGGGCCTCTGGCCAGATATTGCGTCCCGCCTTCTAAGGTTTGCACATCCATAGTCCCAGCTAAGGTTTGTGGTACACCTGCTACCAGCAAAGCGATCGCGCCAATAATTGAAATCGGCAGCAATATTCGCGTAATTCCACGGACGAGATCGACGTAAAAGTTTCCCAGTCTTCTACCCGTTAACCCGCGAATAAAGGCAATTCCCACAGCTAAACCGGTGGCTGCGGAGGTAAACATCAAAAAGCCTAATGCCGCTACCTGGCTAAAATAGCTTAAGGTTGTCTCACCTGCATAGTGTTGTTGGTCAGTATTGGTTACAAATGAAATCGTTGTATGCAGCAATACATCCCAGGTGGGCGCACCGAAGCCGTTTGGATTCCAGGGTAAAAGTCTCTGAAAATATATCAGAAAATACACTGAAATAGCCATGACTGTGTTGCAACAGAGTATGGCCCGGATATACTCCCAACCCGTCATGTCATCTTTTCTCCGAACACCCGCAAATACGAACATACTTCGCTCTATGGGGTTCATTAAAAAATCAAGCAGTGTTCTTTCTCCCATAAAGACACGCGCTATGTATTTTCCGAATAATGGAGTGATTGCTATGACAATACACAGCGTTAAGCCAATTTGCAAAAAACCTTGTCCCATATATTTTGCGCTAAATTAAATTTAAGTTGTAGCAAGCCAATTCTGAGAAATAATAGATTAACTGTGGGAGTATTTGATTTCAAGGGATTTCCCTAAAAATGCTGAGTACGAAAAGCAATAATCGCACTTAGCATCAAATCAGTTTCGAGTAGTAAGTGCCTCAACTGAGAGTAGGAAGATTCATAAGTAATAATTCTGACTCATTACTTTTTACTCAGTACTGGCTCAACCTTAGCTATCCGCTAACATAACTCCTGAATATTTTTAGTTCTGACTATTTTCCAGAGACTTATTAAAGTTTTCGTTAAGAATATTTAATTTTGACTCTTAATTCATCTATCTCACTACTTAGGATTATTTGTTTATACAACACATTTTCCCAGTTTGCTACTTTCAAAGAATATAAATATCATAAAGTATTTTCTTAATGGGATTAGGATTTGGGAAGATAGTAGTAAAGACCCCACATCTTCTGGGCAACTACCCAGTTTCCACTCTCCAGTCTCCTTTCCTGCATTTGGAGAATCGTAATTTTTGGGTTAATTCTTAAGTTGGCATTTGCAGATATAGATTGCAGATAGCTCGTAATTGATGAATTAAATAGTTATACAGATTGGATAATCACGATTTTTTAGTAAATCATAAATGACGATATTAAGTCGATTATTGACTATGAAAGAAGCGATAAATGAGCGTGTAAAGACCTATGGACTCATAGCGATCGCCTTTGCGATCGTGATAATACTGGAATATTTGACACCCCCAGAGTACGTATTTGGCTACCTCTACACAGGGACGATTTTGTTAGCAGATTCTCGATTAAATCGGAGAGCAGTTTTGGGGATCACTCTTGCAGCAACAGGATTAACACTGTTGAATTTGTTTGTTCCCGGAGGAGAAATGATTAATTCTCCCACGTTGGCAAATAGGTTGATTGCAGTGTTGGCGTTGATGGTAACGGGTTGGTTAAGCGATCGCAACCATCGCAACGAAGAAGCGATCGCTTATACTCAAGCACAATTACGCTCCCAAGAACAACTGGCTATCATGCGTGAAGATTTTGTTTCTACCCTAACGCATGATTTGAAAACACCCCTATTAGGAGCAATTGAAACGCTGAAATATTTTCAAAATGAGCAATTTGGTGAAATCACACCTATGCAAGCAAAAGTCTTACAAACAATGGCTCGTAGTCATCAGAGTACATTGCAATTAGTCCAAACACTTTTAGATGTGTACCGCAATGATGCCGAAGGGCTGAAACTACAGATATCACCAGTTAACTTGGTGACAGTGGCGGAGGAGATCGTCGCTACCCTGAGTGAACTAGCGAAAACACGTCAGGTTTATATTTCTCTGCACTATGGCGAATCAGATTTTCGCAGCTTTCTCTGGGTAAATGGCGATTCTTTGCAACTTGGGCGAGTTTTTAGCAATCTCCTGAGTAATGGCATTAACCATACCCCTCGTGGCGGTAAAGTGGAAGTAGTATTTGAAGGTTATTCTAGCGATCAAGTGGTAAAAATACTCGATACTGGTTCTGGTATTACCGAAAAAGAGTTACCTCACTTATTTGAGAGATTTTATCAAGGAAATAGCGATCGCCATGTCTCTGGTTCTGGGCTAGGACTTTATTTAACCAGGCAAATTATTACTGCTCATGGGGGTACAATTTGGGCAGAGAATCGCTCACCACGAGGCGCATTGTTTGGTTTCCGACTCCCGGCTTGTCCGCCACCGGGGAGATGAGGGGCAGGGGGGCAGGGGAGGTTGACATCCTCACCGTCGTGAACGCAGGGGGAAGAAGGAGTAATGAGTAATGAGTAATAAGTAATGAGTAAATACCCATTTTTCATCCACTCATTACTCCTTACTCATTACTTTAAAGCCGTGCTTCCAGCACGGGGTTTTAAACCCATTTTTCTGATAATTAATGACAAATGACAAATGACAAAAATCTTACTAGTTGAAGATGATGAATTATTTCGGCTTGGTTTGCGGATGCGGTTGCAACAAGAAACCACTTTGGAGATTGTCGCAGAAGCGGAAGATGGGGAACAAGCTGTAGAATTAGCCAATCGCTATCCTCTGGATTTGGTGTTGCTGGATATAGGTTTACCGGGAATTGGCGGGATTGAAGCTTGTCGCCAAATCAAGGAGAAGCACCCAAATTTACCAGTTTTGGTTCTAACGTCTCGTTCTGAAAAACCACTGATTTCGCGGTTAATTGCCGCCGGGGCACAAGGTTACTGTCTTAAAGGTATTCCGGCTGAGTCTTTGATATTAGCAGTGCGATCGGTTGCTGCGGGCGCTTCTTGGTGGGATCAAACGGCAACAACTGAAATTAGAGCCGCTTTTGAGGGCAATTCGATGGCGGTACAGTCTGCAAAAACTGAGGAATCTTTAGAAAATCCTTTAACGAAGCGGGAGCAAGAAATTTTGGCACTGGTAGCAGCTGGCAAAAGCAATCAAGAAATTGCTGAAATTCTCTACATTGCCCCTGGTACAGTGCGGGTTCATGTCCATGCTATTTTACAGAAACTAGAAGTACGCGATCGCACTCAAGCCGCAGTCTTAGCCATCCAAAAAGGATTAGTAGCACCAGAATTATTGATTAATTAAATTTATCGGGTCAGAAATTCTTTCAAGATTTTGAAAATTGCGATGAGATATCAGGCTGCTCTATGGGAATTTCGATCGCAAACTCTGCTCCTTTGCCAACAGACGAGGTACAGCTTATATTTCCTCGGTGTTTTTGGACGATAATCTGATAACTAATAGATAATCCTAGCCCACTACCTTTGCCCACAGGTTTTGTGGTAAAAAATGGGTCAAATAAACGCGATCGCAACGACTCTTCAATACCAAGACCATTATCAGCGATCGCAATTTTGACTAGATTTAAGTCTGTCACCTCTGTGTGAATCCGAATTTGGGGAGTAGGTTTTAGAGAGTAAGGAGTAGAAGATTGATTCGTCACTCCCCATTGCTCCCGATCCCCAGAGTAGGGCCCAAGTTCGCCACTCCCCACTCCGTCTTCTATTGCATCAATAGCATTATTCAACAAATGCATAAATACTTGATTTAGTTCACTCGCATAACAAGTGACTAGGGGCAAGTTACCATAATCTTTCACTACAACAATTGCCGGGCGATCGGCTGCTTCCCTGAGCCGATGTTGTAACATCACTAAAGTATTTTCGATGTCTTCATGGATATTTACCCGTTTCATCTCTGCTTCATCATGCCGAGAAAAATGTTGTAGCGCCAGTACAATTTCCCGAATGCGATCGGAGCCTCTATACATTGCACCTATCAAATTTTGTAGATCCTTAATGATAAAATTCAGGTCTAAATCTTTGGCTATTTGCTGAATTTTTGGCGTAGGTTTGGGATATTCTTGCTGATAGACCTCAATTATATTTACTAGGTCTTCCACATATTGACCAGCATATTGGAGATTTCCATAAATAAAACTGATCGGGTTATTAATCTCATGAGCCAGCCCAGCTACTAACTGTCCCAGTGCTACCATCTTTTCGTTCTGAATTTGTTGAACTTGAGAGGCTTTCAAATTGTCAAGAGCCTCTTGGAGCAAAAAGTTTTTTTCTTGCAGTTTAACTTGGAGTAAGCGTAAATTAATCTGATTTTCAATTCGCAACACCACTTCTGCACCATGAAAAGGTTTTGCAATATAATCTACACCACCAACATCAAATGCCTTTACCTTATCGACAACATCATCCAGGGCGCTAATAAAAATTACTGGGACTTCACTAGTTTTATCGTCAGCTTTTAGTTGTTGACAAACTTGGTAGCCATCCATACCTGGCATATTGATATCCAGCAAAATCACATCCGGTAAAACCATTTGACATGCAGTCAGTGCCATTTTACCGTTTAAGGCTTTGCGAACTTCAAAACCTTGTGCAGTCAACATCGCCGATAAAAGCCGCAAATTATCTGGGGTATCATCGACCACCAAAATATTTCTTTTCTGATGGTTAGTTTGATTAAAATGCATTATTGATCAAAAGTTATGCGTATAATTATTGAGGATAGTAAATCCTTCTTTGAAATCACCTTAAAATTTGTTGACCGATTTCACCGAAATATTGATATTTATAGTTTAACTCTCACGTGGCTGGAGAGTTTTACAAATTATCGAAGCTATTAGCCAGTATCACCTTTGGCAAGCTGATAAACTGCTGTAAGGATTATAGTAGCTAGCACTCACAGATTATCTACCCAAGGATCGACAATTAAATTTTTTCCAGGGCTACTTGATAGCTACCATTGAGGTGCTGAGGTGAGCAACTCAACAGCCAGTCGTTGTTCTATGGGTTTAGAAAATAAATATCCTTGAGCAAAATTACAGTTTAAACTTCTCAATTGGGCTAACTGTTCTTGTGTTTCGACACCTTCAGCGATCGCACTCATCCCCATTGAGTTGGCAATGCCAATCATTGCTGGTACTAACCCCATATTCTCTTTATTTTCCTGCATCCGTTTGACAAAGGATTTGTCAATTTTAAGTGCATTCAAAGGAAAGCTGTGCAGATAACTTAAAGAGGAATATCCTGTACCAAAGTCATCCATAATTAACTTGATTTTTCGCTGTTTTAGTTTTTCAAGAATTATTTTGATTGCATCAGTATTTTCCATAATTACACTTTCGGTAATTTCTAATTCTAAATATGCCGGATTTATTTTATTTTCATAAATTATGCGGTCAATTTGTTCTACCAAATTCGGCTGTAAAAATAACCTTGCACTCAAATTGACACTCATAGTTAGAGGTTCTGGTGTCACTGGATAATGTTGCCAGATACTTAATTGATGACAAGCTGATTGTAATACCCAAGTATTGATGGCATTAATTAAACCTGTTTCTTCGGCTACAGGAATAAATTCTATGGGAGAAATCAAACCACGAATCGGATGTTGCCAGCGCACCAAGGCTTCAAATCCAGAAATTCTACCTGTAACCAGGGAAATAATTGGCTGATAGTAAACAAGGAATTCTCGCCTTTCTACAGCCCTCCGCAGGTCATTTTCTAACTCTAAAAGCTGAATAGCTTCCTGATGCATCGCTGGATTAAAAACGTGATAGTTGGCCCTTCCTTGAGCCTTAGCCCGATACATTGCCGTATCAGCATCTCGCAGCAAATACTCTGGACGATCGTAATCTTTATTACCCCAACTAATGCCAATACTGGCATTCATAAATACTTCATATCTGGACAGTTGAAAAGCCAGTGATAATTGTTGCAAAATCCTTTCTGCAACTTGGATTGCTATATTGATATCTGTGATATTTTCTAAGAGAATTCCAAATTCGTCCCCGCCCAATCGTGCTAAAGTATCAACAGGTATGATACATGCTTGTAAGCGGTGAGCAATAGCTATCAGCAATTCATCTCCTACCGGATGACCAAGAGAATCATTAACAACTTTGAAGCGATCGCAGTCCAAAAAAAGTACTGCAAACTGATAACTAGATTCTTGTTTTGCGCGATTTAGAGCATTTTCTAGTCGCCTAATAAATAAAACTCGGTTTGATAATCCAGTCAAGGAATCATGCAATGCTATATCTAGCAGTTGACTTTGCAATTTCTGGCGGGAATCGATTTCTTGTTGGAGTTTTAGGAGAGTTTTTTCTAGCTCTCCAGTCCGCTGTTTTACCCGATGTTCTAATTCGACATTTAGTTTCAATATTTCTAATCGCGCCGATCTCAATGCCAGTTGATTTTGCACGCGCACTAAAACTTCTTGAAACTCAAAAGGTTTGGTGATGTAGTCTACACCACCCACTTTAAAGGCTTTAACTTTGTCAAAAACATCATCTAAAGCGCTAATAAAAATTACTGGAATATCGGCTGTTAGTTCCCAAGCTTTAAAAGTCTGGCAAATTTCATACCCATCTACTTCTGGCATCATGATATCGAGTAGAATCAAATCAGGTAATAATGTTTGAGTTGCTGTCAGTGCCATTTGCCAGTTCAAAGCTTTACGAACGTTGTACCCTTCCCTTGTCAATATGGAGGATAAAACCCGGAGGTTATCCGCCATATCATCAATGATCAAAATATCTTTTTTATTAGGGTCTAAATGCTCGTAATTCATTCTAAGTTTGTTGTAGTCAATTCCATGATTTTCTCAAACTGGTAGTTATTTGCTAAATCCCTGAGAACTTGGAAAACTTGAGCATTATCTGATGGAATTTGCTTGAGTAACTCTAAAATCAGTTCATCGCTACAGCTGGCTGCGGCATAGTGAATCTGTTGGAGCCACTCAGGTGACATTTGTGATAAATGCCCCAGGAGTTCGGCAACACTTACAAAAATCTGTGTAGCTTGATCGACAACTACTGTGTTTGTAGTTTCTACTTGATTGGTATATTTTAAACCCAGATGTTTGCTCAGTTTTTCCAATAATACTTCCTGTTTGAATGGCTTGCGAATAAAATCATCACAGCCAATAGACAAAATTTTCTGGCGTTCTTCTTCAAAGGCGCTAGCAGTTAGGGCAATAATGATTGTATTTGTATTGGAGCGATCTGGCATTGTTCTAGAGAAGTCGTAAGGGGGAGCCAAGGCTGTTGGCCGCGATCGCAAAGTGGACGCACCAGAAGCATCATTTTCTATAACACCAGTTGTTTCTGGTGCAGAAGACTCTTTGCGTACAACTTTCAGAACCTCACCCTCGCCTGAATTGGTTAACTCCTCTGCAAGGTATTGGCTCCCCGATGACACCAGTTGTTTTAACTTTGGGAACTTCCGCGACGTATTGCCTGTCCCATGCCCGATTTCTCTAGCTTTAATAATTCTTGTGGCTTCGTAACCGTCCATGACTGGCATTCGCATATCCATAAAAATCAAGTGTGGTTGCCAAGATTCCCAATTAGCGATCGCTTCACTACCATTTGTAGCTTCATTAACTTCAAAACCAAGAGATGTGAGAATTTTAACTAGCAATATACGGCTTTCTTTGGAATCGTCAACTACTAGGATGCGGTATACTTTTTCACTAGGTGCTAAAGCTCTAATTTGTGATTTAATTTGGTTTATCGGGATTTCTCTGGGGCAAGTTAGAGCAATCTGCACATCAAAGGCAAATGTACTACCGACACCAGGCGTAGTGCTGACACTAATATCTCCTCCCATCAGTTGCACGTATTTACGGCTAATCGCTAAACCCAATCCCGTCCCTTGTTGGAATTTTCTGCCGATTTCGGTTTGTTCAAAAGCTTCAAACAGCAATTCAAGTTCTTGTGGGGCAATACCACAGCCAGTATCTTGTATCTCGAAGAACAGAAGAGAGGGATAAGAAAGATTTTGCTCCCCCTGCTCCCCTGCTCCCCTGCTCCCCTGCTCCCCTACCCCCAGTCTCACCCGTAGCGTCACACTCCCTTTATCGGTAAATTTAATAGCATTTCCCAAGAGGTTGAGCAATACTTGACACAGTTTATTTTCGTCCGTTTCTATGTATTTAGGAATACCTGGCGCATATTCAAACAGTAATTCTAAATTTTTAGATGCAGCACGCAAGTGCAACATCTCTTCTAGGTTCTTCAACAGGTGAATTAAGTCAAAGCTGCTGCAATTTAAGGTGATTTTGCCAGCTTCGATTTTAGACATTTCGAGAATGTCGTTAATTAATTTGAGTAGATGTTCGCCAGCACGATTAATTATTGCCAAGTTTTCTTGATGTTCGCTAGATAGCGAATAATCTCGACTCATGACTTGGGTGAAACCAAGAATGGCATTGAGTGGGGTACGCAGTTCGTGGCTCATGTTAGCAAGGAATTCGCTTTTGGCGAGATTGGCGGCAGCACTTCGCGCCGCTTCCCGAACAGCTGCTTGTTGTTCTTGTGCAGCGATTTTTTGTGATTGAATCAGTTCTTCTTGGGTGGTTTGCAGTTGTTCGATAACTTGCTGGAACTCTTCAGTACGTTTTTTTACTTGAGCCTCTAGGGTGCGATTGTATTCTGCTAATAACTTTTCTGTTTGTTTGCGTTGAGTGATATCAAAAAAGGTGGCGATCGCAAAAGCCACATTCCCCGATTCGTCATAAATTGGCTTTCCTAAAACCTCAATGCGAGTAATCTTGCCACAACGGCGAATTTCCATATCATCAACCCTGATGCTTTCCCCAAGCAATGCTCTCAAAATCGGCAAGCGATCGCTGGGGTAAAGTCGATCTGTCCCGGCAAGGTAAGCTTGATATATCTCTGGCAATTTTTCGACTGTAACTTCTGCGTAGACGCCTAGCGGCTTGTCGTTAGACATCGCTCCTTGACCGAGAATTTGCTGCCCAATCTGATTTGTATAATAAGGTTTACCTTCAGCATCGATGATAAAGATACCGACCGGTATGGCTTCTAAAAATTGAGTTAGCTGACTCTGATTATGAAATAACGCCTCATTTAAAACTTGCATCTCGGCATTCTTTGCTTCTAAAGCACTAAAGGATGCTTGGAGTTGCTTTGCCATAGTTTCAAATGATTTGGCTAGTTCCCCCAGTTCATCGGAACGCTGAATATCTGGTGTTTCCTCCCATTCACCTTCAGCAATTTTCTTCGCCGATCTGTTTAATTGTAAAATCGGCTTAATTACCCAACGAGCAGTCAAAATCCCAATTCTTGTAGCCACCAAAAAAGCAACTATGCACAGCAAAATCGTGATGCGGGTGTTGGCATTAATTTGCTCCATAAATTCGCCTTCAGGAATCACCGCCACAATTAGCCAATCTAAACCCAGTTCGTCCTTCCAGCTTTTTACCTGTACAAAATAACGCATTCCATCGGCGGTAAAACTTAGCTGTTGCTTCCCCACAACAAACTTAAGATTGCCAAAGCGTTCGATTAAAGACTGTGTTGTGAGTTTAATTAAAGGATTTTGACTATTTAATGCTGATAAACGTTTTCCTTTACCATTAACGATCGTATATGGTGGCTCGCTAGTAGAAGAAGCCACTATATACCCAGAACGCTCTAAAATAAAAGTTTTACCCGATTCTTTGACCTTTAACTTAGCTAAAAACTTGCCGATTTGTGACAAAAGCAAATCAACACTAATCACCCCAACGAATTTGCGATTTTTATCGTAAACAGGATAGCTGGAAGATATGGATAAAATTTCTGGTTTATCTTCCCATTGATAAATTTGACTCCAAACTCGTTTGCCTATCTTGACTGGATCTGTATACCAAGCTTCTACGCGAGGATCGTAATCTTTGACTTGCTGTAAATGGCGGCGATTTCCCTGTTTGTCTGTAGGATAAACATAGAGTTTGCCTACACCATGCTTGGCGCTAACTTCATTAATTAAGAGCTGGCCATTATCTAGACGCTCAACACCGATAAATTCACCTTTGGGATTGGCAAAGCTGTTGTAGCCAACATTGAAAACCTGCATTTGTTTCCAAAAGTAATTGCCGGTGGTTTGAAAATCCGAAAGGTTGAGCAAACCTAGCTCAATTGCATCTAAGTTGATTTGATTAATTTGCTTCGGAGTTGTTAAATAGCTATCGAGATGCTGTTCAATGCGATCGCAGATTTCATTTTCTAATTGAGTAGCAAGCTCCCTTACCGCTTTTTGGCCGTTTTGATACGAAAGATAGCCCACAAGTCCCACCGCACCACAAATTTGCAAGATAAAGGGCACAATCAGAACATATCTCAGGGGCATCTTGGCATAAACTTTGCCAACTAAGCGATTAAATGATTTGACGGGCTGAAGTTTGGATAACATTGTAGTTTTATTCTTCCCCAGCATCTACTAGGTTCATTTTGCCGTGCTAGCTACATTTTATATAAGTATAATTACGGCAGACATCGCTCTTTATGAAAATTTTATATTTTTAGTATAAAATAGTACGAAATACTTATAATTGCTTGACTGGCTGACTTCCTCCAAAGCCTAATTTTCAACCTTTGCACAGGAGTAGTCCACTATAGAAACCGACTACATGGGTACGCCATAGCACTTGAATTTGCTCAGTTTTATCTGGCAATATTTCCACAAATTTTCTCAGATGAACTGAAATTTAACCAATAAGCTCCAGTATGCCATTCTAAAATTCAGGTTGCCATTAGCACCAATCCTAAATTTAATTTTTAATTGCTGATGTGTTGATTTTCTGGTCTGGAAACCCCTGGACTTGTACAAGAACTTATTATTTAATTACAGCAATTTTAGAATTGTTATGCAAATACACAGCATAAACAAAAAAAAATATAAAAAATTTACTTTGTATTTTTTATATTGACAAAAAATTAATTTTATTGTATAAATGTGTCAATTTCATCACCGATTTGTAAAATTTTTCCGGCTGATGATGAGGGTAGTTGAGTATTGATACTCAATCGATAAAAGTGATTAAAAGGCGATGAAGCAACCCAACTTGGCAAAGTTGCTTGTCGCTGGGTTGTAAAGATTTTTTGAAAGTTTGGGTAAGTTTCCCCTAAATATGAATTGCGTGTTGGGACTATACAACGCTGACATGGGTTAACCCCAAAAAAGTCTACATCTCCCACTCGAAAAGAGACTAAATCACCTTGTTCGCTAAATAGCCGATCTTCCCAAAATGCTGGTACGCCATCGATCTCGATGTTGGCACGCATCCGACGGCGCATTTCACCTACACTTAAACCAGGAAACCAAGAAGCTACCTCTGCCAATGTGGCCGTACTAATTACCGTTGGCCCAAGTGAGTGTGTATCGTCAGGAAAACCCATCAAAGAGTTTTGTCCCAATGTGACAGCAAACTCAAAATAATCACTCAAAGTTGCTTCTAATGCTTGCCGTTCCTCATCCAGATGAAAAATCTGTTCTAAATTGCGATCGGGGATTTGCAATGAGATAGTTCTATTTAAGAGTGCAAATTGTGCCCTTATTAAATGGATTTTAGCATGACGCTTGCCATTGACAAATCTACCTTGTTCGTCAAAAAGGGCAAACTCGCGGTCATACTGTAGTGCGCCACTCGCAAGAACTCTAGCGTTCTCAACCTCAACAGCATCCAGGGATTTCACTGGATACAGTAAAATCTTAGCTAGGTAAGGCATCACGTCGCTTCGCTCCGAATTCAAAATTCAAACATTTTAGACACCCATAAATCAATTTAGGCGTTGCTGAATCAAGAGATGATTCTTGTAGGGTGGGCGACACGAGCGCCCTGAAATACAAGGGACGGGCAAGATGCCCATCCCACAAAACTAGCAAAATCATCCCGCAAATATGCAACGCCTAAATTTAGTTGCTCTGTATCCTTTTCGTTTTCGGTCATAGCAATATTTGGATTTGAGATTTGGCGAAAAGTTGCAGCATCTCGCAAAGAGCTAACTGAACTTTTCAAGACGGATTTTGGATTTTAGATTGGTGATTTAGTAGTCCCCAATCTAAAATCTAAAATTCTTTTGTTAATCAGCTATTTGAGCAATATTGTTTGTTAATTATGGATATACTGGCGATTTATCGATTCCGCCAACATGATTTAAAGGCCAGAAGCGAACTACAGCACGTCCAATAATATTCTGGCGGGGGACAACACCCCAGCAGCGGCTGTCATAACTACTGTTACGATTATCACCCAGTACTAAATATGAATCGGCTGGTATAGTTTGGGGTTTGGCCAAAAAAGGTGGCTGTGGCCCTGATTGGCAAACATCAATAACTGTGGTCTGCGCAGAACTGAGGTAATTGGCTTCTGGTAGAGGTTTGTCGTTGATATAGACTTTGCCATCCTTAAGTTGTATTTTCTCTCCAGGTAAGCCAATTATACGTTTAATAAAAGCATCTTGATATTGTTCTTTTTGTAGCTCTTTCGTAGGTGAAAATACTACTATATCTCCCCGCTGTGGATCGGCAAATTTATACTTCAACTTATCGACAATAATTTTGTCTGCCTCCCACTGGTTTGGTGTACCATGCAAAGTCGGTTCCATTGAACCAGAAGGAATCCAGCGTGCTTCAGCAACAAAGGTACGAATTCCTAGAGCTAGAACGATGCTCAATACAATTGTTCTACCTAGCTCTGCGATCCAAGAATTATCGGGTTGTTGACTAGAGTTGTTATCAGACACTTGATTATGCATGAAATTACTTAACTTAATGAAAGATGTAGGTAATTAACTCACCTAGTGAGATTTTATCTGTTAATCTTAACGGGAAAATTTTAATTTCCTAGTTATGTTTGCATCTTGACTACCAATTTTAGATTGTGGATTGGGAAGGAGGTAGGAGGCAGGAGGTTTGAATTTAGATAAGGCTTCTTCTATATGAGACGCTCTCGCAGTCCACCAAATCGGAGATTTTGTGGGGGACTTAAACTCCTGCTGCCTCTCTTGTTAAAAATAAACTTTTTTTTAAGGCGCGGCAAAAATTTGTTACTCCGATCGCGAATAAGTTTAACCTAAAAGCATGGTTCTCTGTAATACATAGCTCGCTGTCTAAACTTGGTTATCCCTATGTCTTCTCCAAAAATGTTGTTGATTCGCCGCGCTCGCATAATCTTACCCGATGGTGAACTGATGGTTGGGGATGTGTTGACGCGCGATCGCCAAATAGTCGAAGTTGCGCCAGAAATCTCCCAAACAGCACTAGTCACTGAAATTGACGCAGAAGGCTTAACTTTGTTGCCAGGAGTTATCGATCCGCAAGTACATTTCCGCGAACCTGGACTAGAACACAAGGAAGATTTATTCACCGCCAGTTGTGCCTGTGCTAAAGGGGGAGTCACTTCTTTTTTAGAAATGCCCAATACGCGCCCCCTAACTACGACACAACAGGCTTTAGACGACAAGCTAGAACGGGCCTCACACAAATCCTTAGTTAATTATGGCTTTTTTATTGGGGCAACAGCAGAGAATTTACCAGATTTGCTTTTAGCAAAGCCAACACCGGGAATTAAGATTTTCATGGGGTCGATGCATGGTCAGTTGTTGGTTGATGGTGAAACAGCATTGGAGGCGATCTTTGCCAAAGGCGATCGCTTAATTGCCGTTCATGCCGAAGACCAAGCTAGAATCAACCAACGCCGCCAAGAATTTGCCAATATTCACGATCCAGCCGTTCACTCGCAAATTCAAGATAATCGAGCAGCTTTGCTGGCAACCCAACTAGCATTAAAACTTTCTCAAAAATATCAACGTCGGTTGCATATTCTCCACATGTCAACTGCCGAAGAAGCAGATTTGCTGCGTCAGGAGAAACCGAGTTGGGTGACAGCTGAGGTTACGCCACAGCATTTGTTATTAAATACTAGTGCCTATGAAACAATTGGCACATTAGCACAGATGAATCCACCTTTGCGATCGCCCCACGATAACGAAGTTCTCTGGCAAGCTTTGCGCGATGGCGTGATTGATTTCATCGCGACAGATCACGCGCCACATACCTTAGAAGAAAAAGCTCAAGAATACCCCAATAGCCCTTCAGGAATGCCTGGGGTGGAAACTTCCCTCGCTTTGATGTTAACTGCGGCAATGGAGGGCAAGTGTACCGTTGCTCAAGTTGTGAACTGGATGTCTAAAGCTGTAGCTGTGGCTTATGGTATTCCGAATAAGGGAGCGATCGCACCTGGTTACGATGCCGATTTAGTGCTTGTAGATTTAAATACATACCGCCCAGTCCAGCGCGAAGAACTTTTAACCAAATGCCATTGGAGTCCCTTTGAAGGCTGGAACCTGACCGGCTGGGCTAAAACCACCATTGTCGGCGGTGAAATAGTTTATGACAAAGGCCAGGTAAATACGCAAGTGCGGGGTCAAGCTTTAACTTTCTTGTAGCAAATATTTATTTAACCTTACGAAAACCCTGAATTTACAGCAACTACATAATATATATTCCTCCCCAACCTTCACGCCAGATTGTGCAGGTGGGGTATTTCTTTACCTCACAACGTGGAAATTTGCTGTATTTCTAAGTTTTTCAAGTTAAATCATCACAAAGACGCGATAAATCGCCGTCTCTACGAAAGATTGACTATTGTAGAGATGGCGATTCATCGCGTCTCTATTGCGAAAGGCGGAGCCTAGGAAGGAGAAAATATCTTCTAGGCTGGCTTTGACATTAAGTTGACACCAATGCTACGCATACCCTCTCTACGCAAAAGCAAGCTATACGTAGTGTCTCGTAGAGAAGGCACTTCGTTAAAAAAAAACTTAGGTATTCTTCCAGTCGGATAAGTCGGAGAAGTCGGATAAGAGTAAACAAGCTAATGGAATTGTATTGTGATTCATCTCATGATGCTTGTCCACAGAAATAATCAAAGAGAATTGCTATGTCCTTCAAAATTTTGGCTTTAGACGGTGGCGGTATTCGTGGAATAGTTGCAGCACGAATACTTCAACAAGTAGAACAAGAAATTAGAAATCAGGGAAAAGGAGAGTTTTTACATGAATATTTTGACATGGTTGCTGGTACTTCTACTGGTTCAATATTAGCAGGAGGAATTGCTCTCGGAAATGAGAGTAATGAACTCATTAAAATGTATAAAAATAGAGGTAAAGATATATTCCCTCTGGAGATAAAAGAGCGCTACAAAAACTTTCCGTCCATCATCAAATCAATTATTGAGGTATTTTCTCCATCTAAATATTCTCATGATGGAATTACTAGCGTACTCAAAGATGCCTATAAATCTACAAGAATCAAGGATATCGAAAAACCTATTCTTTTGATTCTTGCTTACGATACGCTATATCGCAACACAACCTTTTTTACAAATTGTCATCCCGATTTAGGAGACAGATGGTACGATGACTGTTATTTATGGGAAATATGTACCGCTTCTGCCTCAGCGCCTACTTTTTTTCCACCATATAAATTAGAACCTGTAGATAAACAAAAATTTGGTGACTGGGAATTTCCCCACATTGATGGAGGAGTTTCTGCTAATAACCCTGCTCTGGCAGCTTTGAGTTTAGCGATGAGGATTAGTCAGTCTTCAGTATCTCCAGAAATCAAGCAAAAATATAAACTAGATAATCTGCGATTGGAAGATATTTCTATCCTTTCTATTGGCACAGGTCAAACTGGTCAACCATATCAATATAAGCAAATAAGCAAATGGAGAGGCTTAGACTGGATCAAAAATCTGACTAACATCTTTATGGAACCTACATCTGAGATTGATAGTACGATTTGCCGACAAATTATGGGTGGATATGAGTCTAAACGTTACTTACGTCTTCAGTTTGACTTAAATGAGACATTTAAACCTAAGCCAAAAGAGACTTATAAAGATCCTCGCATTGTCTTACCTCCAGAAGAGCGGAAAAATAAATTTACAGGGGAAAAAGTCACTGAAGAAATAGATAATACTAATTCCGAGATTCTTCAGCAGTTAATAGATACTACCTCTGCATTTATCGATCAAGGTCTTACGTATTACACCAGAGACGATTCCGGTTCTCCGATAAAAAAGGCGATCGCGTCTTTTATTAGAGATAACTAGCGAACTGTGTCATTATTTACAACTGTCTACAATTGGTTGGGGTTTGAATACCCATCCAATTGATTTTTACATGCCGTTCAAGACTTTTCTAGGTCGTTGCATCAGCTGAGATAATCAAGGAGCGATGCCTACGGCGGTAAACTACGCACGTAAGCTCTAGCAATAAGTGCCTTATTTGATAAATTCTAGAAATTGTATTTAATTTACTAATTAAAATTTGCTTTTCTGATAAAGTTTAGTAAAGTCAAGCTTTACCTCTTCTTTGTACTACTACTATCACATCGTAATAATACCTAAGTTTTTTAATTAAAAATTAACGAGGAGAAGATATAAAAAATCTTTTAGCAACAAAATAGAATGTGTAATCCAATACATTTTTCTCAGCCCTGTTTTGTGTTGTTGCCGCAGTATTTACCGAATCTTTTCCATGAGAACTGAGGCAGAGAAAATAATATGTTTTTAGACATTTTAGCTAGCCTGCAACGGTTATTTGTTGGTTATATTCCAGCCGCTGTTTTGGGTAGTTTTATCGGATATTTCATCGGGATAAATAGCATGATTTATCAGCTATTTCGGCTGATATTTCAGATACCACATAGTATCCCTCCTATAGCTTTGCTACCTATTGCCCTAATTGCGTTTCAAGAGAGCGACTCGGCTGCTATTGTAGTAGTTTTTCTGGGAACTCTCTGGACGATGATTATTAATACAGCAATAGGGATGCAGCATTTCAAGAGACAGAATAATAACTTTCGAGTGGCTATTTTTCATATATTTCATGCCTTGAAAGTTAGCATTTGGGTAGCCTGGTTTATCGTTATTGCCACAGAAATGTTAACAGGCCCAAGAGGACTTGGCTTTACCCTCTGGGATGCTTATAAAGCTGGCAATACTGATTACATAATCCAGGAAATATTATACATCGGTATCATTGGCTTTTTGCTGGATCAGTTATTAGATTTTGCAGCCTATCTTCTATCGCAAATGGTTTCAGATGGGAAAAAATCTTCTTAAACTTTATCGAACACAATTCAGGAGTCAGGAGTCAGAATGAATTGTGTACGACACAACGACCGGCTCAGTGCATCGCTGACGGGTAGCGCAGCGTCTTGTAGAAAGCCTCTTGATTCAGAATTCTGAATTCTTCTTTATCTCGGCTTGCGAATTGAACCCTGCCAGCTAATAGTTTGCTTGGCAGAACGTATTCCTAAAGAACGAGTTGCTACGACTTCAATATCAACGTTGACACCAGGGCGTAAAGCTTCGTCAGGAATTTTGAGCTTGCCCAAAGCTAGAGTAAAACGGTTGTAGTCACGAGTCACAAGTTCTGTGGGAATATCCCCTTCAAATTCAGTTTTGTAGCCAGAAAAACCGTGCAAACTATCTTGGGCGCGGAATTTGACGCGAAACTGAGTATTAATGGCATCAGACTTGGCTGCCAAATCAACTATTTTTAAGTTGAGATTTTGCCCGGCATCGGCAAATTCTGCCACAGCTAACCGGGTGACATCTTTTTTGGGAATGGCATGGTTAACGGTAAATGTTGTTAAGTTAGCCTCACTTTTGCTGTTACCTTCAACCCATAATTCCTCAGCAAAAGTAATTTCTACTTGTCTGTTATCAGTTAAATTTAATGTTACGGCTTGATTCCCAAAGCTGGTAATAGGTTGTCTTTCTTGCCAAACTATTTGAAAAGCCTCTTCTAGACGCTGTTCAAACTCTCGATAATCATCGGCGATCGCAGAACCAGGCGCAAGTAGAGAAGCTGCGCCTATGCGTTGATTCCACTTATTCTTCGAGAGGTGGAACTGTTTGTTTATCAGTTCCGACATTGCTAGCTGCACAGTTGGAGTATCAGCTGCCAAAGGTTCCTTGCTATTGACAATACTCAAAGTTCCTAAGCGCCCTTGGCTACCATCGCTACCATCGCTGCCATCTCGCCCATCGCTACCATCGCTACATCGATAAACCTTGTCAGTACACTTGTAATCAGGGCTACCAGGAGTTCCCTTGCAGGTTTTTACTTCCCATCTCCGTCTGTGACAGTTACAGCCCTCCGTACCGTTGCCACCTCTACCACCTCGCCCACCTTCGCCACCAGTTGCCCGGATAGAAATATTCCGTAAGTCTGCCAAATTGCTGTAATACACTGTGGGGGAACCACCATTTCCCCCATCTCCTCCTTTGCCACCATTACCGCCACTACCACCATCTGGTGCGTTTATGTCATGGCTGACGCGATCGCCGCGTTGGGAACCACAGTCAGGTTGATAACCATGTTCACCGTCTTCCCCGTCTTCGCCATCTTTACCCGACAAGTCAAGATTTACAAGTGAACCATTGACAAAAATATTTTGGTTTTCACCGCTGCTACCATCTCTACCCGATCGCCCATCGGTTCCTGCGCGTCCATCTCTGCTATAATTTCTGGCTACTTTATAGTATTCATCAGAGGCAACGGCTGGACATAAAACTGAACCAGAGGCAGGCAAAAAGCTAGTAAATAAGCAGAATGTCAGCAGTAGTGGCAGCTTACTCCTAAAACCATTGTGCATCTATTTACACCTAAAACTTTAGTTGAATTATCTACTCCTGACCGAATAATTACTAATTCGTAATTCGTAATTCGTAATTAATAAATTCTGGATAAGTAAGTCGGCGGGAAAATTTATAAGTATGTAACGAAAATTTAACCAGAGCG
>NZ_CAWUDN010000074.1:0-39000 GCF_963920915.1 Nostoc sp. PCC 9305 | reverse complement strand
AGGATTGTGCATGAATTTTTAACCCCTGAAAAGTTACAAAATCAACACTCTAGGCAGAGTCTCTAGAAGCAGCATTTCCAGCCTCAGACTGGAAACGAGATTTGAAAAGGTTTTGGTCTATTGCTGTGCCCCTACGACAGATGTGCTTCAAATACTAAACAATCGACCGAATAACACCACCATCTACCCGCAAAGCTGCACCATTAGTTGCCGATGCTACGGGACTAGAAAGGTAAACTACGATCGCTGCTACTTCTTCATTAGTTGCAAAGCGTTTGATTAAGGAACTTGGACGCACATTTTCAAAAAACTCCGCCTCAACTCGATCGGGACTAATACCACGTTCCTGTGCCAGGTTGGTGATAAACTCTTCTACTCCTTCGGAACGAGTTGGCCCTGGTAGGACGGAGTTTACCGTGACTCCAGTCCCCACAGTCATTTCTGCTAGACCCCTGGCAATGGCAAGTTGTGCCGTCTTAGTTGTGCCGTAGTGAATCATTTCCACTGGGATCTGAATAGCAGATTCGCTGGAGATAAAAATTATCCGCCCCCAGTTTTGCTCTAGCTGCTTTTGCAGATATTGCCGACTCAAACGGATTCCACTGAGGACATTAACCTCAAATATCTTTAACCAGTCTTCATCAGTAATATCAAAGAAGGTTTTTGGCTCATAAATACCCACATTGTTTATGAGTATATCAACGTGAGGAACCTCTTGAATGAGTTTCTCTACCCCTGATGCAGTAGCTGCGTCAGCAACAACACCAGAAACTTTTGCGTCGGGTGTAGAATGCTTAATTTTAGCGATCGCTTGAGCTACTCTTTCTTCAGAACGACCGTTGACAATTACTGATGCACCCTCTTGAGCTAGCCCAAGAGCGACGGCCAAACCAATACCTGCGGTTGAGCCACTCACCAGGGCGGATTTACCATGCAATTTCAAGTCCATTTCGCTCTTTCCCCATTAGTTGAAACAGAATTCAGAATTCAGAATTCAGAAGTCAGGAGTCTTATCTATTTAGACTCCTGGCTCCCTCTAAAGAAGACTGCAAACTAAATGCATCTCACAATAGTACCTAGATTAAAGATGCTGTGCTAAGGTCTTATTCAAGGTAGTTTTTGGAACCGCCCCTACGACAGTATCGACCTGGCGACCTCCTTTAAAAACCATCAACGTCGGAATGCTGCGAATTCCATAGTGGCTAGCGACAGTAGGATTTTGATCTGTGTTCAACTTCACAAATTTCACCTGTCCTTCGTATTCAGCAGCAACTTCATCGACGACTGGGCCCACCATCCGGCAAGGGCCGCACCACGGTGCCCAAAAGTCCACTAATACCGGAATTTCACTTTCCAAGACTTCTTGCTTGAATGTGGCTTCTGTGACGTTTGTAATGGATGACATAAATTGCCTTCCTAATTAATTCTATAATTCGATAATATCGAATAATAAAAATATATGCCACCTGATGAGATAATGCAACTATGAGATTCCTTTATCATCCAGATAGAAAAAATATTTCTTTACCGGGCGTGTTGTATGCATTGGGCGATCCGGTGCGGCTAGAGATTGTGCGGCTGTTGGCGACTGAGGGGGAACAATGCTGTGCGAAGTTTGATTTTGCGATCGCTAAGTCTACGATGTCCAACCACTTCAAGATTTTGCGGGAGTCGGGGATAGTCTTGACACGCAAAGAAGGGACACACCATATTAACATCCTGCGGCGTGAAGATTTAGAGGTGCTGTTTCCAGGGTTGTTGGATGTGGTATTGAAAGCTGCTCAACCATTACCTGTTGAACCCGTCAGTAGTAAACAAACAGCCTCAAGGATTTAGGGGCATTAGGCATAACCTGTTTAAGAATCTGCTCGTTTTTCAATTTGTGTTTCTAAATCAGCAAAGATATCATGTTGTTCTCGAAAAGTCCTTGGAGTGTGAGATAAACCTAAATCTGTAGAGAGTAAATCAATACCGTCGATAATTTTGGGTATCTGAGATCGATCGACTTGCAGACTGAGAAAGCATTTTTCCCTGTAATCCGGTCTTTCTTGAAATAGTGCGATCGCTCTTTTCAAAGGGCGCATAACCTGATAAGCTTTCTCAGCCTTCTCAATTGATACTTGAGGTATTGGCGATCGCAGCCTGAGAATTGCTAAGTCAATTAAATCTCTTGCCTCAACGCTGTCATCGGCGTAACGGTCAGAATTTGACAGCAGCTTAGAGGTAAAACAGTCATTAAGGCTTAAGCAAGGGACGAGTGACCACTTTACATATCTTGGCGGGTCTAGTTGAAAACGAGTTTCGGCAATAATTTCCGTTTTAATCGGCACATCGTCTACAAAAACGAGCATCCGAATTCCATATTGGTCAGTTGTGCTACGTCCAACTTGGATTTTACTTAAATCCCGAAATAATGCTTCATGCCCACCCTCAAATACCACTTCCCGTAGGTATTTGTAGCCTTCTGTACCAACAGAAGCGATAAAATCAACGTCCTTACTCCAACGATATTCTTCAAACTCAAATGCAAGAAGGGTTCCGCCACCGAAGTAAGCAGAACCCTTTCTAAGTATGTCCGAATCTAAGGATTCAAGAACTGTGAGAATTTGATTATGGTGTTCTAACCTGAAGGTCATAAACAAACTTGCAACCAGGATTTATAGCGTCTGGCAAGTTCCTGAAGAAAATTGAGTTCTTCACCTTCAAGATTGTTAAATAAATTGTGATACTGCCAGCCACGCTCATAGCGACTCAGCATTTGTTCTGAAGTAAACCGATACACATCGGCAGTCTGCCAACAAATAGACTCCAGAAAAGGCAGCTTTTTGGGGACAGTAACAGGATTAATTGTTGGTGTTGCGGTTGTCATAGTTCTTTTAATCAACCACTTTAGGCTTACTTTAATTTTAGATTAGCACTACCGAATTTTGTAATTTCAATTTTATTCTAACTATAAATTATCTGGATTGGGATAAACTCTTCCTTTCCAAGCGCCGCCGCGTCCTTGCCAGTGACGTAGTGCTGAGTCTAGAGTCATTAAGGTATAGAGAAAAGCGATCGCAGGTAAACTAAAAGCGAACCAGACAGAACATTTATAAAAGTGGATCGTCGGGTAGTAAGCGAAAGTCATTAACAGCCATCCTAATAAACCTGTAAGTGCGATCGCCCAATTACCCCAAACTGCACCCAGAATTACACACACAGGTGGAGCTAAATAAATCAGAGGCATTCCCACCAAAGTTCCCAATAGTAGTAATGGCGAATAATTCAGTTGGGTATAGGCAGTACGAGCAACCATATCCCAAATCGTTGCCAGCGAGTCATAAGGGCGCAAACTGCGAGTCAAGCTACTCAATCCTAGCCAGATACGCCCTTGACTGGGGATTGGGGATTGGGAAAACTCTTTCCTAGTCCCCAGTCCCCAGTTCCCAGTCCCTCTCTTAACAGCCTGAGCTAGGGCGCAATCGTCAATTAGAGCTTGGCGAATGACTTGAATACCCCCGATTCGCTCTAAAGCTTTACGGGCGATCAGAATAGATCCTCCAGCGGCTCCTGCTATGGGATTGTTGGGATTATTCACCCAGCGAAAAGGATAGAGTTTTTGGAAGAAAAAAACGAAAGCTGGAATCAAAAGTTTTTCCCAAAAGCTTTCACACCTGAGTCGCACCATTACCGAAACCAAGTCTAAATCTTCCTGCACAGCCTTCGCAACCAGTCGGCGAAGATTACCAGGATCGTGTTCGATATCTGCGTCAGTTAGCAAAAAATAATCTGGTGCAAATAAACTCGCGCTCTTTATGCCTTGCTCAACTGCCCAAAGTTTGCCCGACCAACCGGGAGGCAGTGAAACGCCAGAGATAATATGTAATTGCTGGGGTTTACCGACAGCGTGTGCAACCCCTTCGGCAAAATTTGCTGTCCGATCTGTGCTGCGATCGTCTACCAAAAACACGTTGAAAGAACCAGGATAATCTTGAAGTAGGAGCGATCGCAAACTAGTTGGTATTAACTCAGCTTCGTTACGTGCTGGAACTACAGCACAAACTACAGGTAAAGATTCTAGCTGAGTTTCTGTAACCTCTAATTGCTGGTCTGTCCGCCAAAACTGTCCCCAAAAACACAGTAATCCTAACCAAATTGTCAAGGATAACAGCATCAATCCTAATACAATTACACCCATGACCGTCGCTTCGCTCCAATTCAAAATTCAAAATTCAAAAAAAAAAGAATGACCTATTGCAAATTTTCAGTGACTCAGACACAATACTATGTCTACTGATAGAGGAAAAAAATTTTTACTGGATTGCGGTGTTCATAACTAGTGTTGGGTGTTGAGGTTAAATAGTTTTTGATGCAAACACAAGACAGGGTAAAAGTCAATAAAGTCGCAGAAGCGATCGCAGCTAGCCAAGAATATCTGCTTTCAATTCAAAATCCGGCAGGTTACTGGTGGGCAGAGTTAGAATCTAATGTCACCATCACTGCTGAAGTCGTCCTTTTACATAAAATTTGGGGAACAGACCAAACCAGACCTTTACACAAAGTTGAAGCATATTTGCGTCAAGAGCAACGGCAGCATGGCGGCTGGGAACTTTTCTACGGTGATGGCGGAGAAATTAGCACCTCGGTTGAAGCCTACATGGCGCTGAGACTATTGGGTGTGCCAGCAACCGATCCGGCAATGATTAGAGCGAAAGCTTTTATTCTTCAACGGGGTGGTATTACTAAAACTCGGATTTTTACCAAGTTACACCTAGCTTTGATTGGCTGCTACAACTGGCGCGGTATTCCCTCGCTACCACCTTGGATAATGCTTTTACCAAAAGCTTTCCCTGTCAATATCTACGAGATGTCTAGTTGGGCGCGTTCCAGCACAGTACCCTTGTTGATTGTATGCGATCGCAAACCTGTTTATCTCACCGACTCAGCTATCAACTTAGATGAACTATACGCTGAAGGTATCGATCGAGTCCAGTGGGAATTACCCCAAAGTGGCGATTGGACAGATTTATTCCTCACCCTCGATCAAGGATTCAAGTTGGCAGAAAGCCTTAATTTAGTACCCTTTCGTCAAGAAGGCATCAAAGCCGCCGAAAAATGGATTTTAGAGCGCCAAGAAGCTACAGGCGATTGGGGCGGCATTATTCCGGCGATGCTGAATTCAATGCTAGCTTTGCGGTGTCTGGATTATGACCGAAACGATCCCATTGTGGAACGAGGTTTGCAAGCAATTGATAACTTTGCCATTGAAACAGAAGATAGCTACCGGGTACAGCCTTGTGTTTCACCGGTTTGGGATACTGCTTGGGCAATGCGTGCTTTAGTAGAATCTGGCTTTGCACCCGATCATCCAGCTGTCGTCAAGGCTGGAGAATGGTTATTACAAAAACAAATTTTAGATTACGGAGATTGGGCTGTAAAAAATCGCCAAGGAAAACCAGGGGCTTGGGCGTTTGAGTTTGACAATCGCTTTTATCCCGATGTAGACGACTCGGCGGTGGTGGTGATGGCTCTACATTTAGCGAAACTCCCCAATGAAAAAATCAAGCAGGCTGCGATCGCTCGTACCTTAAACTGGATTGCATCTATGCAATGTAAACCAGGTGGGTGGGCTGCTTTTGATTTGGATAACGATCGAGATTGGCTTAACTCAATTCCCTATGGCGATTTGAAAGCGATGATCGATCCAAACACCGCAGATGTTACGGCTAGAGTACTAGAAATGCTGGGTGCTTGTGATTTGTCAATTGATAGTGATAATTTGGAGCGATCGCTTACTTATCTTTTGCACGAACAAGAAACCGAAGGGTGTTGGTTTGGTCGTTGGGGTGTAAATTATATCTACGGCACTAGTGGCGTTTTATCAGCTTTGGCGTTAATCGATCCTCAAAAGTATAAACTCAATATAGAACGAGGAGCAGCTTGGTTAGTTGGATGCCAAAATCCAGATGGTGGTTGGGGTGAGACTTGCCGCAGCTACAACGATCCCAGTCTCAAAGGCAAAGGAAATAGTACTGCATCTCAAACTGCTTGGGCAATAATAGGGTTAATAGCAGCAGGTGAAGCAACAGGTAAATTAGCTCTTGATGCGATTGAGCGGGGAATTGGCTATCTGGTGGCAACTCAAAAGGCAGATGGTACTTGGTTTGAGGCAGACTTTACGGGTACTGGCTTCCCTTGCCATTTTTATCTCAAGTATCATATGTATCAACAATACTTTCCTTTAATCGCACTAGGTCGCTATCAAACAGCGATTAAAGAAGGTTAATATTCGTTTTCAGTAAGGTAGCACATCTATGCTACCTTATTAGGACTTACGCAAAAACCCTCTCAAACTCTCATTCCTCCGTGAACTCTGCGCCCTCTGTGGTTCGTTTTCCGTTACCCGTGCGTAAGTCCTACTTGTTTTGTATTCCATTTATACGAAAATAGCTATTACATAAGCGATCGCATCAACTATATATACTCAAGTAAAGAAAGTTTATTCTCTTAATATCTAACGTCCAAAATCAACGTATTTCTATTCTCTAGCAATGACAATATCGTTAGATTTAATAACTGCATAAGCTTCTTTTCCCTCAGATAATTCCAACTCTTCTGCGGAAGCTCTGGTGATAATTGAAGTTAATTCTACTTTATGAATAATCTCCAAAGTAACCTCACTATTAACTGCTCCATAAACAACTCGTTTAACCACACCTTTAAGAATATTGCGAGAGCTAACTTTTAGTGATTTCTTTTGAATACTACTTTCTATGTCAGGCTTTTGAGTGTAATAGATATCTTCCTGTTTTTCTTGCTGAGTTGCTGATGATATTGGTGTTGAAGACTGCTGAGTGAGACTACGCACAAGTTCCCGCAGAATCTCAGTCTTAGTGCGTTGAGACTGTTCGCAGAACTCCTCTAGAATCTTCCGCTCGTCCTCTGAGGTTTGAAATGTAACCCATCCTTGTTCTTTTCTTGGCATAATAATATTATTATCAATTTTGGTTATCTTGGTAAAATTCTACCAAGCATCAATTCGATACGTCGTTTTAGTAATAACATTTTTTTTGTCGGTATTTTCGGCATTTTTATCGCAAACTAATCAACTATTCTCATATAGTTAACTACATATATATTTATTTTTTTCTAGATGCGAAATATTTTGTTACTTGAAATTGTCTAAATCATCACTAAAATGATACCAACTAAGATGGTATAACATTGGTCTATGGTATTTGTTGGGGTAGCTACGCTTACGCAAGGATAATCTAGCAGAAAATTCCACTGGCGTAGGCGTAGCCCGTCGCAGACATCGCGTGAGTGCCTTAGGATTATTTAACGTGAGTTTACAGCCGGGGGATGAAACACCTAAAATCACGTTCTCAAGACCTGCGGAGTTTATTTGAGAACAATATCACCATTGAATACGTGGCAGAACCCCTGAAAGCTATGCCAGCTGATGCGGAGGCGAAAGAAGTGCTGCATTGGATGCAAGCACAAAATTTTGATGTTATCGGCGTTGAGACGGGAGATATTATTAGTGGTTATGTAGAACGCTCTAGTTTGCTCCCAGGCAAAAAAGGTAAATGTAGCGACTATCAACGGGTGTTTCATCCCAAAGAACTAATTGCCATTTCTACTCCACTGATAAAGTTGCTACCCATTTTGCAACAAACTCCGCGATTGTTTGTCTTAGATTGCAATCAGGTAAGTGGTATTGTTACCTGTGGTGATTTGCAGAAAGCACCCGTGCGAATGCTACTGTTTGGCTTAGTAACGCTGCTAGAAATGAATTTGCTGCGGCTGGTGCGGATTTACTATCCTCAAGATTCTTGGCAAAAAGTCCTTAAACCTGAGCGCTTAGAAGTTGCTCAACGATTATGGCGAGAGAGTCAGGAAAGAAACGAAGCCACGGATTTGTTAGATTATCTGCAATTCTGTGATAAGCGAGAGTTGATTTTAAATCAACCAGAACTTCTCCAGCAATTAGGACTAAAATCAAAACGGTTTGGCGAACGTTTCCTCAAGTCTGCTGAACAGTTGCGAAACCGATTAGCTCACGCCCAAAGTTTAGTTAGTGGTTCCTCTTGGACAGAATTGATTTCTCTAGCAGAAGCGATGGAAAAGCTGTTAATTCATTGTGAGGAAGTTGAGTAAAGATAAATCATCACAAAGACGCGATTTATCGCGTCTTGCCTTAACGTAATTTTGAATAAAGTCGATCTTAGAGGATGTTTGAAAAGTTCTGTTGTCGATATCAAAAGTTTTAGCTCCCTCTAAATCCCTGTTTTAAAGGGGATCTTTGATTCCAGTTAGCCCCTTTTTAAGGTGGGTTAGTGGGGATCTAAAAGTACCTAACATCACAAAAAAACTTTTCAAACAACCTCTTAAATCTTCTAATTGAGTCAGAGACAATACTTCAATCTGCGATGTCTACGATGGACTTCTCTACTAGACACACTTGCATTTGCCTACATAATTTTAGAGCAGCTATTGCAAGCTCATTTCTGAGTGAACTTATAACTGTTTTTCTGTCAACTTGTAGATTAGCAAGCACCGCTCTTATTTGACACAACTTTTAAAGTTTTCAAGATGAGACTCATATCATAAACGATAGACCACTTACGTTGGTAGTCTAAGTCCATGTGAACAATATCTTCAAAGTCTTTAATACTGGAGCGACCATGAGCCTGCCATTCACCAGTCATACCCGGTTTGACATTCAACCTTTCCCAGTGGTGCTTTGAGTAGTGTATCACTTCATTAGGAGTAGGAGGGCGGGTACCGACTAGACTCATTTCCCCCAGCAGCACGTTCCAAAACTGAGGAAGTTCATCTAAGCTAGTGCGGCGGAGAAACTTTCCTACACAGGTAATGCGGGGGTCATTCTCATTTTTGAATATCCGATCGCTTTGAGCTTCATTCTTAACTAGATGCTTAAGTTGGTCAGCTCCGACTGACATCGAACGGAATTTCCAAATTCGGAAGTGACGCCCATTCAAACCACAGCGAATTTGACTGTAAAATATAGAACCTGGGCTATCTAACTTAATAGCGATCGCAATAGGAATTGCTAAGAATATTGTAATCGATAGCCCAATAACAGCACCTAAGATGTCAATCATTCGCTTGGCTTTACTGATTACAGAGGGATGAACTGTAACTTTAACTTTAGGAAGAGTATGGGTATCATCTAGAACTTGCATATCAAAACGACGGGGAGTAAAGGTATTAGACATGGTAATTGCAGTTTCAGTATTAAATTGATGAACTCGATCGTCTGTACATTTACTTGCTTCAGTACTCTGTAAAAGTGAGAATGAGATTTTCTGATAGTTTAAGCAAGTAAATATGTCACCAGTCAATCTGTTCTTTAAGATATTTGCAATGACGGTAGCGATCAATACTTCATGTTTAAGCATTCAACATCGTTACAACGGCGTCATAATTTTCATAAATTTCAAACACTAAATCCATCTGAGTCAGTTCCAAGATCGTGCGAACAGGTGCTTGCAAATTGCAAATTACTGAACAACAGGCACTTGGACGTATAGACGAAACCACCTTAAATAAAGCGGTTAAGCCTGAACTATCTATAAAATCTATTTTGACTAGATGAATCACCTAAAGAGTAGTGTTACAAGCAACTTTTAATCAGTCTTAGTGATGAATTAAAAGTTCAAATCATTTTCAAATCCAGACTTATTTGGTGCAGCTAATGTGATTTGGCTACTTTGTTCTTCACTTTGGCGTCGAGCAAACGCGTAGGTTAGTAGTAAACGTAAAAAGATAAAGTTGCCTAGAAGATAGCGCTGCCAAAGTCGAGTCGGTTCCATTGCCAGTCGCCACAGCCACTCCATACCAACAGAGCGAATTGGATAGGGGGCACGGGCCACACGTTCAGCCATAAAATCGAACAGACCACCCACACCCATACAAGTGATACGAGGCAATTGGCTAGCGTATTGGTTAATCCAAATTTCCTGTAGGGGTACGCCCATCGCCACTAACAGCAGGTGCGGGCGGGCTATCCGAATAGCCTCTAATACTTGCTGCGTTTGCGATTCAGGAAAATAGCCGTCCTGAGTTCCGGCAATTATCAACCCAGAATAGGCTTTCTTGAGGTTAGCTGCCGCTTCTTCAGCGACACCCGGCTTACCACCTAGAAAATAGACTGATAAACCTTTTGCTGCCCCTTCTTTACACAAAGCCGGAACTAAATCAGTGCCATTGAGATTATGCACCAATGGCGTACCCAATAAAGCACTACCCCAACGAACTCCGCTTCCATCTGCCAACAACAAATCACTCTGTTCTAACGCCTTTGCCAGTGCTGGGTTTTTGGCGGCAGTTACCATAGTGTGGGCGTTAGCATAATACACTCGACCACCCTGCCGCTTCAGCAACTGCGTCAGTAATAGTTCAATTGCCTCGTATAAAGGCATACGATCAAAATCAGTATCGAGAAAACTAACTCGGTCTGCCATATAATTTAATGCTCACCATCTGGAGTTGCAAAATAGTAGGATTCAGAGCATTGCCCATATTTTCTGCTCACCGGAAATTTACTGACAGTGTTATACATTTATCGACACAAAAAATTATGGCTGCTGGTAAGTGAGCATTACCTGCAACAAAACTGAAATCTTTGATCTGTCAGGGCTTTAGAGATACTTAACTTTTTAATGTGTAAGTACCAATAAAAGATTTGATCCGAATTGAGAATTTATTCACAAGGTTGAGTAAAAACCTAGTGAAGCCTACGTATACTTTCGTACGCAAATACCGATATAAAATACTATCTGATGGCTACTTAAATTATTTTTTATACAGTATCCTAATCAGGAATAAAATTATCCAGCTAACTATCCGTTTGGCTGTAGCGTACAGATAGTCTAAATTTCATAATAAGGTAATTAGGCACGATAAAACAAACGTATGTTTAATTTTTTCAAACCTATACAATAACCAATTTATAAGCTATTCGATAGAATTTACATTTCTTCACATAGCTTTGTTTTTTAACGCCGAGTGACTGACTACATCACATAAAAAACCAAAAAATCAGAGATTTTGACAACTACGAAAATTAAGATAACAAACAATTGTTGCCACATAGAATTGGTGTTGAACAGATGATATGTTGAGTAAAAATATTTCAAGTAGCGAGTGAGAAGCTTTGTTTATCTCGTCATTTCTATAGTCAGGTAAAAATGGCAGTCTGTGGACTTGTCAGATTGCAATTTAATTGCTTATGCTCTTTATCTGTTAATGACTTGAGCCTGCCTGGGAAAAAATCAATCTTTATTCTTTCTATACTTTCCGCTCTTAACTGATGATTTAGCTCAACTTATTCGCCCAAAGCCTTATTGTTACGTCCATTCAACGCTGACGATCGGCTACGCTGGGCGGTTAAGCGATCGCACTTCCTTGACGATCGCTAAAACCATTTTCTCGTAGGAATTTCCCATTTGCAGATAAGTCTAAAGATATGAAAAGACTATGAAAAGACACCGAATTATGGTTGTTGGTAGCAACGTTATGACCGTGCAGCGCGTCAGCAGTCATTGCCTAAAACAAAATGCAGAAGTTTTTCCATATTATTGTATTCCCACGCCGGAAGAGATCGCTTTGTTTGAACCTCATATATTGGTGCTATGTCTACCTATACCTGAGCAATTCCAGCATCAACTACTTCAGCCTTATATTTTGTGGTCAGAACAACTTGTGAATAACATCTCACCACTGGCTACCACTTTTACAGAATTATCTGACTGTTTACATAAATTCCTATAAGCTTAAATCAACCCTTGGCGTACGGCTAAAGCTGCTGCTTGAACGCGATCGTCAACGCTAAGTTTGTTGAGAACCATACGTACATAAGACTTGACGGTTCCAAGTGAGAGGTAAAGTTGGTTTGCAATCTGTTGGTTTGAGCGCCCCTGTGCAATAAGTTTAAGAATCTCGCGTTCGCGATTACTGAGAATAGGTTGCGCTATTACTTGAGATACAGGAACATCGGGAACGACAGCGGTTGCCCTCAGCATCCGAGCAACTTTTTGAGCGATTAGAGGATCTAAGTAAGCACCACCTTGAAGTATCAATTGAATGACAGCGATGAGCTGTTCCCATTCAATGGTTTTAAGACAGTAACCATCAGCACCAGCTGCAAGCATCCCCATGACCTGGATATCGTCGTCGAAGGCACTTAAGGCTAGAACACAAGTAGTCAAGCAGTTACTTTTTATATGCTGGGTGGCTGTAATCCCATCCATAACTGGTAGATCGATATCCATTAAAACTACATCTGGTTGGAGTTGGCTAGCTAATTCAACAGCCTCTCCACCATCCAATGCCTCTCCAACTATACTAAAACCAGGTTCTAGGCTAAATTGCCCTTTCATCCCTCGGCGGATTAAAGCGTGATCGTCAACTAATAGAACCCGTACAGTTTTATCTTTGTCAATATTAGGTATCATTCTTGCTAAATCTGGTTATATTCTGTTCATCGTTGCAATCAAGTTTATTTATGGCACTTGGGAGAGTAAACCAGAAAGTACTTCCCTCTCCAAGAGAACTTTCAACACCAATGTTTCCTCCGTGAGCCTCAATAATTTGACGACACAAGTACAGACCAAGCCCACTTCTGCCACGATGCCCCCGTCCTTGAATAAAGCGGTGGAATAGCTTTTCCTGAGCTTGCGGTGCAATTCCTGAACCGCGATCGCGCACCGAAACTCGCACTTGCTCTTCTCCATCAGGCGTTATCTCAATCAGAATTTCCCCGTTAGGCTTACTTACCCGCACAGCGTTATCAAGTAAGTTTTGTAAAACCCTTTGAATTTCTAGTTCATCACCATAGACAGTTGGCAGCAATTGAGAAGTTTTACAAACGAAGGCTAACTCAGATGTAGATGTTGCTTTTATCTGACTAATTACTTTAATTAAAATCTTTTCCCAATTCAGGCGATCGCACATTAAACAAGCGCTGCGGGCTTCATAACGGGAGATATCTAAGAGCAGTTCCACAAGCTTAAGCAGATCCTCATTAGCTTCATGGTACTCTTGAAAAACTTCCTTCCAAGTATCATTTACTGAACCAAAAGCTCCTTTGAGCATACAATCTAAGGTGTTACGAGTGGCAAGTAAAGGAATACGGAGGTCGTGGGAAAGTGCAGATATCATGTCTTCAAGCTGTTGGTTACGCACCTCAATACTTTGTTGACGGTGACGAGTCTTATCAGCGATCGCATTAAGAACTCCAGCTAGTTGCCCAATCTCATCTAGAGAAGAATGGGAGAGTTGCACTTCCATTTGTCCCGCTTGCCAAAGTTTACAAACTTGTGTCAATTTGTTTAATGGAAGTTTGACTCGCCAATGCAACAACTGGAGATTTAAAATTGCTCCTAACAAAATGATTAATGTGCTGAAAATATTGATCGCAGTGTTAATATTATTCAAATACTGTACGCGATTTTTGCGAACCCTCAAAAGCATCTCTTCGTGCTGAATGAGTTTCCTAATCTCGTTGTGCAAGGAATCAAATAAAGTGCTTTTTGTCAGAGCAGAGTTGCTCCCAGAACCAGAAAGCCTTTTTTGCTTCAACTCCCATTGCCACTGGTTATAGATATATCTAATTTTATTGAGTTGTTTTATTTGATCGGGGTTGTCTTGTACGAGATTGTACAGATGGTTGAAGCTGTTGTGGAAGCTGGGCCTCTTCTGACGATAATCTATAGGATTAGTTTGTCCCTGAGTGGAATTTTCTAGAAAACCTTTTTCTTGATTATCTATCACAGCATTGACTAGACGTTCTCCTTCTCGCCCTACGATTAAAGCATGAGTTACGCCCTCACATACTTCATGATTTAGGTGTGCTATCAAGAGGTTGAAGACTTGCTGTCCGCATAAACAGAACACTAGCAGTAAAATACTAGTATGCAGAGGGTTTAAAAAATTACCTTTCCTAGATGAATGAATTAAGAAAGGTATCAAGTTAATAGCTATCACTACCTAATATCTCTACCACCTTAATTAAAGTTACCTAGAATACTACTTAAAACCCGTATATTACAGCACTACAAAAGTTTTGCTGATGTTAAGCCGTCGTTCCATAAGCGTTAACTATACATATACTACATATCAATATACCTCGTATTAACAACCTAATTGTATTAAATAACGTTGCAAAAATCATACTACTATGTTTTTTACAAAAATTAACATAGAGTACAAAAATTAATAATCTTTTAGCTTTGTGGTTTTCTTCCAACTGATGTCAGTTGTAAAAACAATAGTAATTTTTTTTACGGACTACCTCGATATATTCCTCTACCGTTAGTGCCAATAAAGACTAGTCCGAATTTCTGCCAGCTAGCCTCCATTACATTAGGCTCATTGCCCATAGGTTGGTGTAAAAAAGTGATATTTATCCATGTTTTTCCTTTGTCTAGAGAGCGAAATACTCCTTCGCCCATACCAGCAATTTCCCCATACAAATACAGTGCAGGAATTTTGCTTCCCTGCCGTGCCTTACCAAGAGCGAATAAATGAGCTTTCTTCACTTTCGGAATCTGGGCAAAGTTCGCACCGCCATTTGTTGAGCGATAAAGTCCGTGAGAATTAAGACTGAGCCAGACTTCGCCATTAACCCCCGGAACTGTTTTGAGCATAGACCAACTTTCTGAAGGCAATGATGAGTTTACAATCCTAAAGGATGCGCCTGCATTCTGACTACGGTATAAATTGCCACCACTGTAATAGTAAAAAGTGTTGCCATCTAATTTGTCAGCTACTAATGGTTGACCCCAGTACCACGGGCCTTTGGGGCCTTTGGGTAATCCTGATACTTTGCTCCAAGAAAATCCGCCATCGGTTGTGCGAATAGGCTGTCCTCGATGAACAATTGCGACAAATAGATTTGGATTTGTAGCTGACATGGCTACACGCAATGGGATTGTGTTCTTCGGAAACGAGGAAAATTTTTTCCATGTCAGTCCCCCATCCTCCGAAGTTGCTCCCGTATATGCATTGTTCCATCGATTACCACCAACACGTACCATTCGTGAAGGATTGCTTTCGCTATAAGCAAGGCCATAGGTATCCTGGAACCGAGGACTATTTTTGCCGCCCAATTGCGTAGATGGGTAGACATCTAGCCCCTTGTTGTGGTCAAACCCATCCGTATCAGCAACACCGCTCAACAATTTAGAGCCACTTCGAGGCGAGGCTAGGGCGAAGCTAACTATCTGCTCATGTCCTTTTTCATAGTTCGACCAAACAGATGACTCTGCGTTGATGTTGTCTGTCCGCCATGTTCCATACCAGTCTGTTAACCATAACCGTCCAGGAGTTTTTGGGTCAAACTCAATAGCTGAGGTTGCAGAGGCAAAATACCACTCAGGCCACCAGGGCACTTGAGGTTTCAAGGTATGCTGTTTCTGTTGCCATGTAGCTCCACCATCAGTAGATCGAAATATTACACGATCGTTTGTTGTGGAAACATACTGGTCATAAACAATTAAAAGGTGATTGGGATTGTTTGGATCTACAGAAATGGCATTAAATGTAGTTTTCGCATTACTTGGTGTGATATTGCTCCAAATACTGTTTGCATATTTGCTAACACCTGACGTATGCGTTACATACAGAACTCTGCCCTTTGCGAGAGCCATTCGATTCACTTGTGATGGGCTTCCTGGTATTTTGCTCCAGGTAACACCCGCATCAGTGGATTTATATATGCCATCTCCATAGGCATTGGCATAGACTAGTCCAAACACATTTTTGTTAAATACAATACCTGCAATTCCAATCTTTGCTTCCGACTTTTCGGGAAAGGAGCTAACCTTGCCCCATGTTGTGCCACCATCTGAAGACTTCCATAGCCCATTCAATCGCGAGCCAAATAAAATAACATTGGAATTAAAGGGATTCACGGCTAGCCTCTCTCCTAGCCAACGTTTAGTTTCATTGCCGCCCATTGGCAAGTCTATTTTCAGCTTATTCCAGGTTTTACCGCGATCGCTCGATTTAAAAATTGTTCCTAATCCACCCCAACCAGTAGTATATTTCCCTGCTGCGATGTAGACAATATCTGGATTATTTGGGTCAAGTGCTAAGGCTTCTCCCCCGTAGTAATTGCTGTGTTGCAAGCTAAATATATCTGTTAGCGGAATCCATTTGTAGTCTTTTGAATTCCAACGATAAAAGCCACCCATATCAGTTCTGATGTAGGCTAAATTTCGCTCTCGTGGATGCAAATAAATGCCTGTAACATAACCACCTCCTCCGATAGATACATTAGTCCAGTGATAGCCTGATGTAGTACTCCAACTAGATTTAATGGGTGTAAATTTTACGACAATAGCTAGCGTAAGTATAGCAATACAAATTGTTTGCGCTAGCAACTTCCAAAAACGGCGATCGCTCATTGCTATTTTCATAAGATTTGCAAATAAAGTAAATCAGGTACAGCTAGGTGGATATCTAGGTGGATAATTTTATTGAACCCTAGCGGATGCTGTCTGCATTGAGACAATATTGACCATCAGGCAGTTTTGTCATTGCTGTTTAAGAAGGAAACTTTAATAAGAATTATTAATAAAATTTTAAGCAACCATGTAGTACGATCCTGTAAGTTTACTTAGGCGAATCGCAAAACCCCACCTAGATTTTGTAATTCCGCAGCCAGTTCCCGACTTTAGAGGATTTTTAATGGCCAATCATACAGAAATCTCTGCGGGTTACCCTAGCAGTTTGAGAAAATTAGTAACGAAACAAGGATATTGGCAGCGTTACTTACTTCTAGGTCTAGCTACCAACATAGCATTTTGGACTGCAACTTTTCTTTATCTAAAGCTTACACCACCGACCTATACTAGTTCTTCAGCTATTAATCTGCCAGGAGCATGGTCAAATGCCAATATTAATTTACCAGACATTGGCTATGCTAATTATGAAAATGTGTCTCCATACGCTGCTCTTGCTTCTCAAGATCCAAGAGAAATTTATAAATTTATTGCTGAAAGCGACCCTATATTAAAAGCGGCAGCAGATCAACTCAATATGTCTTTAGAAGAGTTTGGCAAACCTCGGCTCAAGCTAATAATTAATACTTCCATGATGAGTGTTGATTTTGAAGGCGCGAGTCCCCAGGAAGCTCGAAATAAATCTTTAGCTTTTTACAAAGCCTTGCAAGCAAGACTCAACATGCTACGAAATCAAGAAGCTGTTCAAAGAGATATAGGTTATCAAACTTCCCTAACTTCTTCGCAAAACAAATTAGCACTTGCTCATAAGCGCCTTGCCGATTACAAAGCACGTTCGGGTTTGAACTCTGAAGATCAAATTAAGGATCTGACAACCAACATTGAACAGTTACGTAGACAACGAGCTGAAATAATCGGTCAACAGCAACAGGCTACTACTCGTTTGGCACAATTATCGAAAAATTTAAAACTATCTGCTGGACAAGCTACAGATGCTTTTACTCTTCAAACAGACCAGATATTTCAACAGAACTTAAAAAATTATAGTGATGCTACCGCTTCTCTGGTAGTTTTAGAATCCAAATTTCTGCCTAGCCATCCAACATTAATTGCAGAGCAAGCAAAAAGAGACGCTGCTCAACAGGCCCTGCTAGCTCGAGGTGAGTCTCTTTTAGGGCGAAAAATCACTTTGGCAGTTCTAAAGCAGTTAAGCCTTAGTAGCAATAACTCTGGTAACAGCGTTCCTCGAGACGCTCTTTCCCAAGAATTAGTTATAGTTCAGGCAGACCAAAAAGGATTCACCGCTCAAGCTCAAGCAATAGAACAACAGATTAACCAGCTTGAGAGTAGGCTCAAGAATTTAACACAGTTGGAAAGCACCTTGGATTCGCTGAAGCGAAATACGCAAATTGCGGAAGCGGTCTTTTCTTCCAATTTGACCAGACTGGATATTGGCAAGTCGAATACTTTTGGATCTTATCCACTGATTCAACTTGTTATACAGCCTACATTACCTGAAAACCCGACTTCACCAAAAGATAAATTGGTTTTACTAGGTTCAACTTTAGGCTCCCTTTTCGTATCCCTTGGATTGGTGTTACTTTGGTGGCGCGAACGTAAAAATTTAATATCTGATAAGACTGTGAGTATAGAGAGGAAGAGAATGGAACAATGAAACCTCAAAACTTTGAAGAAAGTCTTGTTTGGTATTGGATAATTAGTACCTATGTATTTTATTTTATTGGTATTTTATATCCTGTAAATTTCATATTAGCCTGGATACTATTTTTTTACTTATGTAAGCGGCTTTGGAACCAAACAGCGCAGACTAGTATTGAAAAAAGAATCAAAGTTTATTGGATGCATTGGGTTTGGATTGTCTCTATTCTGGTCATAGCGATCGCTACAATTATAGGCTGTATAAATTATGATGTAGGTACAAATCAAACTCTTAGGTCATTAATTAATTGGTTTACAGATTGGGCTTTGCTAGCACTATTTCCATTAAGCGGCTGTCTCAATATTCGACCAAAATTAATCTATAGAGCCGTCTGTATCTTATGCCTTCAAAGTTTGATTTTAATTCCCTTCTTTTATCTAGCTTGGATATTAAAGTTTCCTGCACTACTCTATTCTTCTCCAATTGAAAGATTAATACAGAATGGTGAACTTTTTTACAATGTAAATTTCTATGGTAGTGATTACGGTACGAATAATGTCCGTCTATTTCTATTTGCACCTTGGGCACCTGCGCTAGGTCTTATTGGAAACATCTACTTCTTCCTTGCTCTTGAAGAACGTAACAATAAGTGGCGCTTCATTGGTATAGTCGGCTCTTTAGCGATGAGTGTAGTATCTGTTTCTCGCTTATCTTTTATAGCTTTACCGATAGTTTTCATATTAGTTTTGTTGCTTACAAAAATTACTAAACCTACTACGCAAATTGCGATCGGGTTTGTTAGCTTTTTAGCAGGTATTTTTAGCACGACACTTCTTGGTACTATTAAGGATGCTAAAGAAGCATTTGATAATGCTAGACCGGACTCTTCACGAGTGCATGAAGCTTTGGGTGTAATTGCCTTGGATAAATGGAAAGAAGCTCCTATCTGGGGTCATGGTTTTCGAGAAGCACCAGGGCCTAAAGCATTAGCAGAAATGCCTATCGGCTCTCACCATACTTGGTTTGGTCTCTTGTTTGTTAAAGGGATAGTTGGCTTCATTGCTTTTTTAGTACCAATTTTATTGAGTTTTATAGTTTTGCTGATTAAAGCCCAGAAAAGCACAACTGCCAGGGTAGCATTGTATTTTCTTGTCACTCTATTACTTTTTACATTTAATGATAGCCAAGAGGCTTTAGGTTACTTATACTATCCCGGTTTAATCATCATGGGAATTGCATTCAAAGAAGAAGTACAGCCTCGTAACTCTTCTCTTCATAAGAAGCCTGAAGCTGCTTATATTTAAATTCTAACTTGATAAAAAATATCTAATTTTCTCTGAAGGATGCCCTCATGTTAATCAAAAAGCTAAGGCAAAAAGTATCTAGTCAATATGTGCGTAATATTGGTTGGATGGGGGGGGCGGAGTTAGTAAATCGTGTTTTCCGATTAGGAACAACAATTACTTTATCTCACCTGTTAAATCCCTACGATTATGGATTGATAGCAATCGTTTTGACTACTAATGAATTTGCAACTGTTTTTACCTTAAGAGCTGGAATTGGCTCTAAGATTATTCAGGCATCAGAGAAGGATCTGAAAATTATTTGTCAGACATCTTACTGGCTTAATTGGATACTATGTGGAGTAATGTTTATTCTTCAGTGTCTTGCCGCTTTACCGATTGCTTTATTTTATAGTAATAATCAAGTTATCTTACCTATCTGCATTATGGCATTAGTCTACTTAATGCTGCCAATCTTTGCAGTTCAGTCTGCCTTAATCCAGCGAGAGAACCGCCTGAAAATTACAGCATTATGCAATGCCACGCAGTCGATCCTAATCAATATTCTCACTATAGCTTTAGCTCTATTAGGGATGGGAATGTGGGCTGTTGTTATACCTATTGTTATTACGACTCCAGTATGGATTGTTATCAATCTGATGAATCATCCTTGGCGTCCTACCATGTCGTTTAGTTTTAATAAGTGGCAGGAAGTTGTTAGTTATGCTAGAAATATTCTTGGAGTTGAGTTACTAAATAAGTTAAGAGGTAATCTTGATTACCTGATCATTGGACGTTTTTTAGGAGTCCAGGCGCTAGGAATTTACTATTTCGCTTTCAATGCTGGGTTAGGAATCAGCATGAATGTCATAAATACAATGACTTGGTCTTTATACCCTCATCTTTGTGCCGCTAGGGGAAACGTTAAGGAGTTTCAAGAACGTTATTTTAGTAGCCTAAAAACATTTGCCTTAATTGTATTTCCATTAGTTTTGCTACAGTCAAGTCTAGCTCCATTTTATGTCCCAATTGTTTTTGGGCAAAAGTGGGTAACAGCAATTCCAATATTGATAGTTATCTGTTTGTCAGCGCTACCACGCCCATTTGCTGATGGCGCTTCTATGTTACTTAACTCTGTAGATAAAAGTCACATTAATCTTTACTGGAACCTAATTTTTACTGTGATTTTTACAATTTCATTACTAGTAGCTGTAAAGTGGGGAATTTTTTGGGTAGCTGTTGCGGTGCTCATTACTCATCTATTAGCATTACCTCTTTACAGCATTTGGGCTAGCAAATATGTTTTAGATAAAACGCAATCTTTATCAATTGCAAAATAAAAATTAAATAGCTCTCAGGATTTAATTAAAGCTAAGTAAGAATTTGGCTTTTTATAGAAAAAGCTTCTTCTAGCTACACTCATTCATTGAGAAATAACGAATAACAACGAGGAACTAAAATTCATGGCTACCCCCCAACCGGAACAGCTGAAAGAAGTTCTACATAAATCACTAGGAAAATTAGAAGCATTTCAAGAGTGTGCATTACTAGACTATCCCGACTATCCTAATATTGGCGATCACCTGATCGGGTTAGGTACTGTACTCTATTTAATCAATGTGCAAAAAACAAAAATTAAATATACTGCTAGTCCTAACAACTTTTCTAGCAAAGTAATGGAAGAAAGAATTGGAAAATCTCCTATTTTGCTGCAAGGAGGAGGAAATTTAGGCGATCTTTGGACTGCTCATCAAAAATTTCGCGAACAGATTATTTCCAAGTACCGGGATCGACCAATAATTATTCTACCACAAAGTATTTATTTTGTTGAAACAACCAATTTAATGGAAGCAGCAAATGTATTCAACTCACATCCTAATTTGACTTTATTTGTCCGTGATGACTACAGCTATGAACTTGCTCTAAAATCTTTCTACAATTGTCAGGTAATTAAAGCACCTGATATGGCTTTCCAAATGGTCAACTTACCTGGTTTCTTATCGAGAGATAACCGCAGCAACTCTATTTTGTATCATTATAGAAATGACAAAGAGTTGAATCAAAGTAATTCTCAGACTTCTATCGATCTCCCTAATTTAGTTGTAGAAGATTGGACTTCTTTCAAATATGACACAGCTGAACGCATGGAGCGAATTCGGGAAGGCTTGCAAAAAGGTACAGTAATTCCTGGTGAGTGGATATACCGACATCTTTGGAAATACTTCCATCATTATTCTTTTGGATTTAATAACTTATATAACTCCTCAATGCATCTTAAATCCTTAAGTTATATGCATCATGGAATGTATCAATTCAAGCAGCATCGTCTAATTATTACAAACCGGTTGCACGGACATATTCTCTGCATTCTTATGGGTATTCCTCATGTCTTTCTACCTAATGCTTACCATAAAAATGAGGCATTTTATCAAGCTTGGACTTACTCAATTACCTTTTGCAGATTTGTAAAAGAACCTTCACAAATTCAGGCAGCTGCACAAGAACTCTTGGAACTATTCCCAAACTAATTGGTTTATGCTCTCCTTACACTAAGGACTTCCAAAAATTCTTCTACTTTCCATCTCGTTAAACTCTATGACAACCATATCTGTTATTATTCCCGCTTACAATGCTGAACGCACTATTTTAGAAACGATAAAATCCGTTATTCAACAAACATTTTCTGATTTTGAGCTAATTGTTATTAATGATGGCTCAACCGATGGGACTTTAGAACTATTGAAGACTATTGAAGATTCTCGTCTCAAGATTTTTTCATACAGCAATGCTGGTCTATCAGTAGCTCGTAATCGTGGTATTTCTCATGCCACTGGAGAGTTTATGGCATTTCTCGATGCTGATGACTTATGGACACCTGATAAATTAGAGCTACAACTAGCAGCATTGCAAAAACATCCAGAGGCAGGACTTGCTTATAGCTGGACTCTGAACATGAGTGAAACAGCAGAGATTTTTCACCCTGGTCATAATGTGGTCTATGAAGGTAATGTGTATGACAAATTATTACTCAGTAACTTTATTTCCAATGGTTCTAATCCTTTAATTCGTAAAGAAGCAATTGAATCTGCTGGAGAATTCGACCCAACACTTTCTTCTGTGGAAGATTGGGATTATTGGTTTCGTGTAGCACAGAACTGGGATTTTGCAGTAGTTCCCAAACCTCAAATTCTCTATCGTCACTCTTCAAAATCTATGTCAACTAAAGTTGAGAAGATGGAGAAATATTTGCTTATTGTCTTGGAGAGAGGCTTTCAAGCAGCACCGCCAGAGTTACAAAATCTTAAAAATCAAAGCCTAGCAAATATCTATCAATATTTAACGGGCATGGAACTGGCTCATGTGACTAATAGAGAACAGGTCAAGCAAGCTGGTCGTAAATTGTGGAAGACGGTTTCTTTATATCCTCAGATTTTGCGAGAAAGAGTAACTCAGCGTTATTTAATGAAATGGCTAGTAATGCAAGTCCTTTCTCCTCGAATTGCTAAGTACTTGACTCGACCTTTTTCTTTGGCTAGGTCTGTTGCGGTTCCGAAGCTGCAATAGAGGCTGTGATTAGAAAGCAACCTTTTGATACTAATTCGCTAGTAGAATTTAGCAACTTATTGAAATTATATGCCAACTGTATCTGTCATTATTCCCGCCTATAATTCTGAGCGCACAATTGTCGATACAATTGTCTCAGTACAACAACAAACTTTTTCTGATTTTGAAATAATTGTTATCAATGATGGTTCAACAGACGGAACTCTTAAGCTACTGGATGAATTGAAAGATAGTCGTATAAAAGTCTTTTCCTATGAGAATGGAGGTTTATCAGTAGCTCGTAACCGTGGTATCTCTCATGCCAAAGGAGATTTTATAGCCTTTCTTGATGCTGACGATTTATGGACAGCCGATAAGCTAGAACTCCAGTTAGAAGCTTTGCAGAAAAATCCAGAGTCCGGTGTTGCTTATAGCTGGACTTATTTTATGGATGAACAAACTGGAAATTGCCACATGGATCGGCCGATTTTTTTCCAAGGTAAGGTTTTAGCGAATTTATTAACCTGGAACTTTATTGCTAGTGGTTCAAATCCCTTAATCCGTAAGCAAGCGATTGAATCTGTCGGAGAGTTTGAACCTTCAGTATCAGGAGCAGCAGATTGGGATTATTGGCTACGTTTAGCTGCAAAATGGTCGTTTGTTGTAGTTACTAAACCGCAGATTTTTTATCGTCAATCTTCAAATTCAATGTCATCTAAAGTTGAATTTATGGAAGACTGTCAGTTCAAAGTCTTGGAGCGAGCTTTTCAATCAGGATCGCCAGAAATCCAAATCTTGAAAAATCATAGTTTAGCTTATGTTTACCGATATTCTTGTAGGCTCTGCTTAACAAGAATTACAGGTGATGAAGGAGTTGAAAAAGCAAGTAAAAAATTGGGGAAGGCAATTCAGCTATATCCAAAAATTCTCCTGGAAAAGGAAACTCAAAAGCTAATTATCAAATTCTTGTTGAAAAAAATACTTGTAGAAGATATTTCTGCATACTTGCTCCAGATTATTAGTAAAATTCGCGTTACTCATGTTCAAAAATTAAATATTCCTGAAAAAAGAATCGGTTGAGGTAAGTTGTAGTACTTGCCACTTGGTAACTCAATGGGATAGTTACTCAGTCTTATTCTGGATATATGGTGGAGCGATCGCTTGCTAAGGAAACTCCAAGAAATAAATTATCCAATATTGTGGGCTGGGCAACATGAGCGCCCTATGGACTGGGCGGGCATCTTGCCATTGGTGTCAAGTTAAGGCAGATGCCCAAATGTCAAGTGACATAGCAGCAGTGCGTCGGTGTCGCTGACGCACTGCTGCTATGTCACGCAAATATGCAACGCCTGCTGAAGAAGAAGCAGGGGGCAGGCTGACCGGTGCAACAAACCTATACATGTCAGCGACTTCCCCCTCGCTTCTGCCCTTTTTTATGCAATATGAAGTTGCTCAAACTAAACTACAGAGGGATGTTAGGTGATACGCTCATCTTATAGGGTGTTCAATAGTGTTACCTAACTGTGGAGAATATACTCATGAATTTATTATTTATGCAAACAGCAGCACCAGCTATAGATGCTGGCCCTCATTTTCCTGTTGCTTTTACCTTGGTGTATGTCGTTGGTTTTATTGCTGCTGTCACCATTGGGTCAATAGCTTGGTACAACTCGAAGCGCCCCGCAGGTTGGGAAAGCAAAGAACGCCCTGATTTTGTGCCTAAAGTTGATAAAGAAGAAACTCCGGGTCTGGGTGAACCTAAGTAATAAGCAGTGATGAGTGCTGAGTTTAATAATCAAACTTACAGCAGTTTTCATTTATTTTGAACCAAATTTTACATTATCCAGAACCCTTGTAGAGACGTAGCAGTGCTACGTCTCTATATTTGTCTATTAACTCCGCAAAGAGGTTACATTCATATCGTCGTTCAATCTGCGAATCAGACGGGATAACTCACGAATAATATTCACTGCAATTTCGGGAGTTTCTTCGATCGCATCATATAGTTGCTCTTGCGTCAGTTCTAAAAATTCACAAGGTTCGAGAGTCGTGGCAGTGGCAGATCGAGGTTGAGTATCGAATACTGCCATCTCACCAAAATATTTTCCCTGTTCCACCTCTGCCAACTGTTTATTCCCAATGTGAACTTTAACTCGACCGGAGACGACAATATAGAGCGATCGCCCTTCTTCTCCCTGTCGAAAGATGGTGTAATTAGCTGGGAATGACAATTCGTTCATCACTGAAGTGAGCCGCACAATAAAATCATCCCGCAATTCCTTAAAAATCGGGACTCGCCGGACAAATAATAAACGGTCAACACTGGTTAGCATAATTACAAGTTAAAAATCCAACATTACTGAACATCTCAAAACGGAAGTCAGAGGGCGATTAGTCATATTACCGATGTTGAATGCTAGCCGTCAAGGATATCCGAGCCTTTACCATCTGACAAGGGTTCTCTTCAATAAGAGCGATGCCTACGGCGGTAAACTACGCATAGAAGTTTCTCAAACAATAGCTCAGTATTCAATACTACTCGCTTTGTGCATTTTGAACTCAGAATTTGGTTTAGGGAAAAGGTTAAAGGTTTTTGCTTTCCGTTTTTCTCTCATCAGTGTCAATGGGTACAAAGCCCAAAACATCTAGCAATTTTGTCAATCACTTCTATTTATCATTTTAAAAAACAAGAGTATTTGCTCTTATTTGGCTGAAAGCCATAATATTGACTTCATGAGCTCCCAAGGTACCTTGCTGAGAAAAAAATCACCAATTTGATTGGAGGCTATGCTTCTAAAAATTGGGTAATTGGCTGATAAATAACGAATATCGCTCGGTTGTCGTTAGAAAAACAGTCACAAAATCTCCTAACCTGCCCTCACATCGAGAAGCAGAGAGGACTAAGACAAACAGCATTGAATTACTGTGAGCAACAATTATGGCTTGGCTAATTAGTACATTATTGATTGGAATCTCTGTCGCTTTTGCAACTACCTTTGACGACAACTTATATTTGACGGCTTTCTTCGGGAAAGTCAATCGTAGCTTTCGTCCTAAGCATATTGTTCTCGGTGAATTTCTGGGATTTACTACCTTAGTATGTGCTAGTCTCCCTGGTTTCTTCGGCGGTCTGCTCATTCCCAGCAGCTGGATTGGTTTACTAGGTTTACTTCCCATTACCATTGGTATCAGTAATCTCATCAGTCGAGAAGAGGAAGGAGAGACAGTACAAGCAGTGTCAGTTGACTTAAACTCTCCGGTAAAATCTGGACGCCAGAAGAAATCACTATTAGCAACCATCCGCGATCCTCAAACTTACCGTGTTTCCGCTGTCACCATTGCCAATGGAGGAAACAACATTGGAATTTATGTACCATTGTTTGCTAGTAGCAATCTTCCAAGTTTGGGCGTAATTGTCTGTGTTTGCTATTGCAGTATTGGGATGTGGTGCTTACTTTCTTACAAGCTGACTCGTAATCCTCTGATGACTCCCATTCTAACTCGCTATGGTCGCAAAATCTTCCCTTTTATCTTAATTTACTTGGGACTCTCTATCTTAATTAAAAGTGAAACATATCGACTTTTACCTAGTCTGGCAATGCTTGGGAACTAGGCATGAGGCGATCGCAATTCTTGATGATGTAAGCAAACAAATCAGCGATCGTTTCCCATCCAAGTAAAGATTTCTCAATCACTTAAATCTATCAATATGAATAACAATAATATTTGCTCTTATCAATCAAGTTATCTAAAGTGAGAATAAAGCACATTAGACCTCTTGCATAAATCAAAAATAAGAAAGAACCCCACCCCGCCAAAGCTACGCTTTGTCTCCCCTCCCCGCAAGCGGGGAGGGGTTGGGGGTGGGGTGTTAGAGACTTTTGCAAGAGGTCTATTATCAATAGCTCTTATAAAAGCAAGCCCACCAATAGGAATCAGATTATGAAGGAACTAATGAATCAATCAAACTCTAAAAAATTAACTCAGTGGCTCGTAAAAGCAGTGTTTTTGGTAGTTGTAGCGGGATTTACTCTGCTTATCCAGCCCAGCGCTAAAGCACAAGCACTAGCTCCATCCGTACCTACGGAATCTGAACTAGCTCCAGTTGAATCACCAATGGAGTCTGTAACCGCACCAGCAATATCTCCAGTTGTATCGCCAATGGAGTCTGTAACAGCACCAGTAATATCACCGATTGTATCGCCAATAGTGTCTGTAGCAGAAAACGTTAGACATTTATTACAAACCAATGAATGTGTCGGTTGTAACCTGGCTGGGGCAATGTTAAAGGATGCAAACCTGCAAGCAGCAAACTTGGAGGGTGCTAACTTACAAAATGCAGACTTAGAAAGGGCTAACTTGCAGCAAACAAACTTACAAGGGGCTAACTTTCAAGGAGCAGATTTAGGCAAGGTAAACCTTTGGGGAGCAAACCTGGTAGGAGCAAACCTCTTTGATGCAGACCTAGAAAAAGCCAACCTCTTGGGAGCAAATCTGCAAACCGCTAACCTACAAAACGCAGACTTGGAAAATACAAATCTGACAAATGCAAACATCCAGGGAGCTAACCTGATGGGCGTTGATTTGGACGATGCAATCAGACCGGAAGGATTCGCTATTCAGTGACACCTGTTGTACGGGTGCAAGGCCTTGCACCCCTACCACGTGGTCTATTTACCTGAAAATTCCTGGAACCTAAAGTTCTTTGTGCAAATTTAATAAAAAACATAAAAAGCCTGTATTCATTGCTGAATCAGGCTTTAGTTTTTAGTATACTTTGCGACTTTTAAGAAATCCTCTTTGGTTCTTTAGGTATTGAATTGGCCAAATATTGTTAATCAATTAATTCCATCAATTCTTTTGTTTTCAAATCAGCTGCTACAGGTTGGGAACATGCAATTTGAGGAGAGATAGAGCAAATCGCCTCTGTGGTTGTTTCAAAACAATTTGATAACCCAATTGTATTTAACAATCCTGTACGTTCTAGTAGTTGTTGGACTTCGGGTTGTAAACCTGTGAGAATTAAGCGGCAATTGTGCCGTTCCAAGTCATGATAAATATCCTCTAAAGCTACTAAGCCAGTTGTGTCCATATTTGGCACAAACCGCAACCGCAAAATTAAATATTTCACTTCCGGTTCATCGCGGAGGAAGGTAGCAAATCGTTCAGCAGCACCAAAAAATACGGGCCCATCTACCCGATAAACGGCAATTTCCTTACCTAATTCTAAAGGAGTACCAGGGGGAAATACTTCGGTTTCAGGTATTTTAACTAGGCTTAAATCGCTCATCCGTTTAATGAACAAGGCTCCGGCTGCAATCAATCCCACTTCGACAGCAAGAACTAAGTCAAACAAGATTGTTACTAACCAGGTGAGAATCATCACCGCAAAGTCGGAGTAGGTAGCACGCATCAATAAACCAATGGCTTCCCACTCAATCATTCGCAGGCTCACCACCATGAGAATCCCAGCAAGTGCCGCTAAAGGTATCTGTGCAGCTAGGGGTGCTAAAGTTAAAACAATAATGGCTAAAGCAAGACCGTGAATTACGCCAGATAGTCGGGTTTTGCCGCCAGAACGGACATTTACAGCAGTCCGAGCGATCGCACCTGTGGCAGGGATACCTCCAAAAAATGGCACAATCATATTAGCCAATCCTTGACCAATTAATTCGCGATCGCTATTATGTTTCTCGCTGACAGTCATCCCATCAGCCACCACCGCCGATAGCAAAGATTCAATACTCCCCAGTGCAGCTAAAGCTAAAGCTGGGTTAATTAGTTCTCGAATCACGCTAAAATCATTCCAGTGCGGAATGCCTTGAGGCATCGGTAAAGATTGAGGAATAGTGCCAATTGTTGGTACATTCAAATGGAAAGCAGAAGCGATCGCAGTTGCTAACACCAGTCCCACTAAAGAACCTGGTATTGTCGTATTGATTCTCGGCCATAAAAGATTAGTTGCAATCACCACAACTGCTAAGGCAACTGCTGCCCAATTTAGAGCTTCCACATGAGTTAGACTTTGCCACAGTCCCGGCAAAAAATGTTCGCTACGTGGTAATTTTAAACCAAAGAAATTATTTAACTGACCACAAAAAATAATTACGGCAATACCATTAGTAAAACCTGCCGTCACCGGATAGGGAATAAACTTTACTAACTGCCCAAGTTTGGCAACCCCCAAGGCAATCTGGATAATTCCAGCCATCACCCCAGCAATCCAAACTTTCTCAAGGCCGTACTTGGCGACAATTCCCACCAAAACCACAGCCATTGCACCTGTTGGCCCTGTAATCTGTACTGAGGAACCACCAAAAATTGCTGCGACAATTCCCGCCACAATCGCGGTGTAAAGTCCCGCCTTTGGTTCCACACCACTAGCCACCGCAAAGGCTAAAGCCAAAGGCAATGCCACCACTGCTGCTGTTAGTCCTCCCGTCAAATCGCCACGCAGTCCACCAAACAAGCTCCCCAGACGTAAAAGCAGAGGTTCTTTGAGGATATTAGATGTTGCCATATCGTCATTTTCAACTCTTATACACAATTTGTTGAAGCACACACAAATGTTATTCCATCTTTTCGGTAAATTTCATCAGGGTTGTCGAAAATTGCCTGATTGTGTATGAGTTTTGGTTCAAGTTAGCCTATTTGCTGATTAATAAGAGCGCAGGCTTACTTGACATAACGGATATAGTATGTGTATGTAAAGATGGCGATCGCTACAGAGTTCCTTAGCAGGACTACTGCTGGTTGGTTTGATAGCTTTGCGTGTTTTGGCAGATAAGCTCGAACATGGAGAAGTAACGCATAGCAGCAGCTAGCGTCAATGCAGCCCAAAAATTTGATGTTTTTAAGCAAATAAGCGTATTTTTAGGATTAACTTTATAATTTCTATGAGTACAAATTTGGTAAATACTAATGTTGCAATCGATTGTAGGAGTGTACAAGAACGGTAAAATACAACTTTTAGAATTACCATCTGATGTATCAGAAAGCCGTGTTATTGTAACTTTTTTAGAACCAGTAAAATCTAAAATACACAAGCAGATAATGCAGTTTGGTATGTTTTCTGGGAATAAACAATCAACAGAAAACGATTTTCACGTTACTGAATTTCATGGAGATACCGAAGACAGCTTAGACTGGTTATAGTAATATATAACCGCATCAGGATTAGTTACGATTATTTGGTAATGAGTTAACAAAGCTGTTTGTCGGAATCGCACAAAATCATCATGTCATAGAGAGTGCGATCGCACCAAAATAGCATCGATATTTCTGTGGAATAACTTGCTTGTTAAGCTTTTTTGGATCGCGTGTACGTTTTTTGTTCAAGTTCGCCAATTTGCTAATTAATAAAAGCGCAGGCTTGCTTGACATAATGAATATAGTATATATAGACAGTCAGAGATCGCTACAGAGTTCTTTAGCAGGGCGACGGCTAGTAGCTTTTAAAGCTCTGGCTTTTTTGTGAGGATAAACATAAACTGAGGTCATGTTAAACGCAATTTGTTATCTCAAAACTTAAGATAGCAGAAGGCTGCACTTTACACAAAATTTAAGAACAGAAAGTAAGATTTCATTGATTATTACGAGGCAGCAAAAGCGTACTTTGTTTAAACTTGAGCATAGTATAATTTCCTACTTTAGTCTAAGTAGTATCTAGAAGAGAGAAACATTATGGGACTAGGCGATCGCATCAGCCGCATAATCAGGGCAAACCTGAACGACATGGCAGGTAATTTCAATTACGGAGAAGGCGCAGTGTTTATTGCTGGAGGAACAGCGGCTGGTGCTGTTGTTTCTCAAACCGTTGGTGGCATGGGATTAGCAGCCGCAGGAACAGCTATTGGTATTGGTGCGCCTCACTTGATGGCTACAGGAGCAGTTGCTGGTATGGCTGCTTATGGGACTAAGAAGGGAATAGAAAACCGAGATCCCTTGGTTTTGGGTGCCGCAGGACTAGGAGCGGTTGGTGGTGCTGGAGTTTCTGCCACTGTTGGAAATATGGGGTTACTTGCAGCCGGAAGCGGCTTTAGCATTGGTATGGTTCCTGTTGCTGCGGCTGGTGCAGTAGTTGGACTTGGTGCTTATGGTTTATTGAGGCTTCTTGATGGAGGTCAAGATACTAATGACCCAAAGAAAGTTATTGAATCCCTCAACCAAACACGACTAAGCATAGTGCACAACATTCATTATGTTAAAGCTAGCAAAGAAAGGGTGCAAATAAATTACAAGCAAGCTCAAAAGGAAGTCCAAACTTGGTATCGAATAGCTGTATTAGCTATGAAAAAAGAACGTGAGGATTTGGCTCGTGAAGCCTTGACTCGTAAGTATACTCACCAGCAAACTGCTGATACCCTTGAAAATCAGCTTAATCAGCTAATAACAATAATAGATAATCTCAAAAGTGACTTAAGGTTTATAGAAAGAACAACTGCCCAAATTAAAACAGAAGCAAGCTCAAGCTATGGGTGGGTTTAACAATGGCAAAAAAGGCTCCTAATGAATTCCAAAAACTGGTACGAGGGATGATTCGGAATTTTGCCGTTCTAGTGAATGAGCCAAAGCCTGCGAAAGCCAAGAAGACAGAGATTAAAAAAACAGCTTTTACCAAATCCCAATCTCAACCCAAGCAGGAAGCAAAAAAGCGATCGCGTCATATTCCCCTATCAGTTCGTTTTACAGTTCTGCGAAGAGATGGTCATAAATGTGTTTCTTGTGGAAAAAGTCCACCAGAAGTCACGCTAGAAGTTGATCATAAAGAGCCATTTTCTAAAGGAGGCACTAACGACATTAGTAACTTGCAAACGCTGTGCTTCGAGTGCAATCGTGGCAAAGGTGCAAGTAGCTGAATATAAAGGATATAAATTTCCGTCAAAGATTATAGATAGCCCTTCAGTGAATTTACTGGAGGGTATTTGCTATTCTAAAAAGACTTTATCTCAACTCAGAAAGGATAAAAACCCGATCGTACTTTGCCTTCTTTCTTCTAATTTATTCCTCTTCAAAAACAAAAACCAGTGACACAAAACTCTAAAACAGGTGTAGCATTTATTGCAGGCGGAACTATAGCAGGTGCTGGTGTTTCCGCAACAGTAGGCGGGATGGGACTAGCAGGCGGATTTGGTGCAGTCGGCATTGGTGCAACTCCTGTAGTCGGTGCAGGCGCTGTGGCTGGTGCAGCTGCTTATGGTGCTTTCAAAGCGATCGCCGAAGGAGATGCTGCTGCCTTCGCTACGATGGGAATTGGTGCAGTCGGCGGTGCTAGTGTTTATAGCGTCGTCGGTGGTATGGGTTTAGTTGCACCGAAAGTAGGGCTAGCATTTGGGATTGGTGCAGTACCGATGGCAGGAATTGGTGCAGTAGTCGGACTCGCCGCCCATGGTATTGCCAAACTTTTAGACGAATCGGGAATTAGCGAAACTCCAGCACAGCTTTTTGAGCGGATGGAAGAGAAAGTTTTGCAGATGGGCTACTATTCCGAAGCAGTGATGGAATTGGATGCATTTTTATCTGGTGACGATCTCAACCAAAAATTTGCTGTTTTGGAAGTTGAAGATGAGTTACAAGCGCTTAAGGCTGAATTCAAGAAAAAATCAGAATCTGCTATGCCTAAAGCTTCTACTCCCAATATTGAACCAGAAAAAATATCTCCGACAACTCAGCTACCTGAAACTTGGAGATGTGTACGCACACTCAAGAGTCACTTAGGGGCAGTTAATGCGATCGCAATCAGTCCTGATGGTACTACCTTAATTAGTGGCAGTAATGACAGACAAGTTAATTTGTGGAACTTGAAAACCGGAAAATGGCTTTACACATTCTCAGGACAAGCAGAGGCAGTTTTATCTGTTGCTATCAGCCCTGATGGAAAGCAGATTGCAAGTGGTAGTGTCGATTGCAAAATCAGCAGTTGGCAGATGGACACAAAAAAATTTATCCAGACATTCTTTTATTTAAACTCTACTTATAGTCATAATGGTTTTATTAACTCAGTAGCCTACAGTCCTGATGGGGCAATTCTTGCAAGTGGTGCTGCCGATAATACAATTAGAATTTGGGGACGCTACACGGGAAAAGTAAAACGTACTTTAAATGGACACTCAGATGCAGTTTTATCTGTCACCATCAGTCCCGATGGTAAAATTCTTGCAAGTGGTAGCGCGGATAAAACTATTAGGCTTTGGGATTTCAAAACTTGGGAACAACGCTATATTCTCACTGAACATTTGGGTGCAGTGAATACAGTTGCAATCAGTTATAACAGTCAAACTCTTGTTAGTGGTAGCACAGACACCACAATTAAACTGTGGAATCTCCCAACCGGAGAATTAATTTCCACTTTGACTGGACACTCAACGGCGGTTTTGTCTGTTGCCATTAGCCCCGATGAAAAAACCCTTGCCAGTACCAGTCGAGACGGTACAATCAAACTTTGGAACCTCCAGACTGGGGAATTACTACAAAATCTTTCTGGGTATAATCCCGTTGCTTTCAGCCCTGATGGGAAAACGCTGGTAAGTGGCGCTAATGGCGGAAGCATCAAGATTTGGAGTCAATTTACTCTCGATGGATTATCTGGGGAATGGTGGGAAGTCTTGGGCGTAAATCAGAGCGATCGCCCCAATGTTGTTAAACTTGCCTACCGCCGATTAGCAAGATTGTATCATCCTGATGTTAATAGTTCTGCGATCGCAAAAGCCTCAATGCAAGCAATTAACCAAGCTTATAAAGAATTCCAGCAGCAGGTAATATAAAGTTAGCAGTTTATCGATACTAGTCAAAATATGAATAATATTTGAGGAAATAGTGTTATGTTTCAACATTTAGTAGAGTCGATAAATTTTGAATATTTTGTCGAATGGAAACCGGAGAACGGCAGATATGAATTACATAAAGGAGTAATAGTTGAAACGCAGCCGACAGGGGAACATGAGTTAGTCAGAGCATTTCTAATTAGAGAACTCAATTTTGAGATTCGGAGGTTTAACCTAGCTTATTCAATTCCTGCTCAAGCATTAATCAAATCTGTTGATAAAAAATCTGGTTATATTCCAGATGTGCCGGTATTGAATATCTCTAACTTAATTAATGAACCACTTTGGAAAAAATCATCAACAGTTACTCAAGCCGCATCAATTCCATTAGTAGTAGAAGTTGTGAGTACAAATTGGCGAGATGATTACTTTCTCAAATTTGGTGAGTATGAAGAAATTGGAATTTCAGAATATTGGATTGTTGACTATGCTGCTCTTGGTGGAAAACGGTTTATCGGCAATCCAAAACAACCAACAATATCAGTTTACAGATTAGTAGAAGGCGAGTACCAAGTAACCCAGTTTTGTGGTAATGACCAAATTCAATCACCAACTTTAACAGAGCTAAATCTAACTGCTGAACAAGTGTTTAAGGCTGCTTCGGGAGAACAGTAATGAACATCACTTTCCTAATCTCAGTACTTATGTACTTTGTATATTCTCTGTACCTCATGGGCGGTATTTCGACTCAGTACTCTTTATTGTTTTTGGCCGTACTCCCATAAATGTCCCGTTTCATCTATCAGTAGGGTAAGATATTTAACCCTTGAGAAGTATTGACATATTAAAATTTTATAGCCTTCATCTTGCATATTCTGAAAAAACGTTATAAATTATTAGATAATAGGGGAATAATCTGACTTCTTAGTGTCAAAAACTAATCCTGTTCAAGTAAATATACTGCAACCAGTTTTAACTTCACACAAACCCTAAACAGCATTGAAGATATGTTTTTGTTTGGTAAAGCAATGATTCTGGACAGACAACAGAACAATAAATAATCTAAAAGTATATCTTAGGTGACTGTTTTTAGGAATCATGTTACTACTTATGGTGGAGAGCAACAACTATAATTCACCAAAATAGTAATAGATTACAAGCAATTAACTAACAATAAAGTTGCATAAATATCAGCAATTTTATTCCTTGTTAGTTGATTATTTTTTTGCCCAATTATCTTTGCTATTCAAAGAATCGTTTTTGTTATGCTGAGAATAGCAAAAATAATAAATGAAGACACATCTACCACAAATTCACAATCCTTATGGAGTTATTCTGGCAATGCACCTAAACGAATTGGAAACTACTGAAAATTTAAAAGAAGTGGAAGAAGCATGGCTAGCACTAGAAAAATCAATTCTCTATTATCAAGGTCGCCCTGTTGGGACAGTAGCCGCTTATGATGAATCTGTAGAAGCGCTCAATTACGATCAGTGCTTTGTCCGGGATTTTGTTTCTTCTGCTCTAATTTTTCTGATCAAAGGTAGAACCGATATTGTTCGTAATTTCTTAGAAGAAACCTTAAAGTTACAGCCTAAAGAAAAGGCATTAGATGCCTATAAGCCAGGACGAGGATTAATACCAGCTAGCTTTAAAGTAGTATCAGAAAATGGACAAGAATATTTAGAAGCAGACTTTGGCGAACATGCGATCGCTAGAGTTACGCCTGTAGATTCTTGTTTATGGTGGATTATTTTGTTGCGTGCTTATGTAGTCGCCACAGAAGATTTTTCTCTCGCCTATCAACCTGAATTCCAAAATGGGATTAGGTTAATCATGGAAATCTGCTTGGCGAATCGTTTTGATATGTACCCAACGCTATTGGTTCCAGATGGCGCTTGTATGATTGATCGTCGTATGGGCATTTATGGGCATCCTTTAGAATTACAAGTTCTTTTTTACACGGCATTACGTGCATCTCGTGAACTGCTAATTTGTAAAGGTAATTCTGATATTGTTGAAGCCATTGATAACCGTTTACCTCTTTTATGCGCTCATATTCGCCAGCATTATTGGATAGATATTAATCGTCTGAATGCAATTTATCGCTTCAAAAGTGAAGAATATGGTAAGGGTGCTGTTAATCTGTTCAACATATATGTAGATTCTGTTCCCTATTATGAATTAGATAAGTGGTTGCCAAAAAAAGGTGGTTATCTAGCAGGTAATGTTGGCCCATCGCAGCTAGATACTCGCTTCTTTTCACTCGGAAACTTAATGGCAATCATTTCCGACTTAGCCACCGAAGAACAGTCACAAGCGATTATGACTCTCATTGAGGAACGATGGGATGATTTGGTGGGAGATATGCCAATGAAAATTTGTTTCCCCGCTTTGGAACATGAAGAATACAGAATTGTGACTGGATGTGACCCCAAAAATATACCTTGGTCGTATCATAATGCTGGTAGTTGGCCAGTTTTAATGTGGATGTTGGCAGCTGCGGCTGTGAAAACTAATAGAACAAGTCTTGCACAAAAGGCGATTGAAACTGCCCAAGGACGCCTTAGTACAGATGAATGGCCAGAGTATTACGATGGTAAAAAAGGGCGACTGATTGGGAAACAAGCGAGAAAATATCAAACTTGGACAATCACTGGGTTCTTATTAGCAAAAGAACTGATGGCAGATCCCGCTTCTTTACCATTAATCAGCTTTGGAAAATTACCAGCAGAACAGGTTTCTAGAGCGTGTGAGTTTGAAATTGCCAGTGTAGACCCGTATATGCAATAATTCGTAATTTATAATTCGTAATTCGTAATTAAAAGACAGTTCCAGACAGAAAGCTTGACCCAGATTGAAACAAAACCACCTATAAACAAGGGGGAATTAAATTCGACAATTACGAATTACGAATTACGAATTACGAATTAGTAAAGAGTTGGGAGTTAGAATACAAAAGCCTCCTGACTCCTGAATCGTGTTTTCATGACAAACCCCCGTCAATTAGCTTTTATCGCCTTACGAGATGTTCATAAGGGGGCTTATGCTGATGTTGCCCTAGATAGAGTACTGCAAAAATTTAATTTGCCCGATCGCGATCGCCGCTTAGTGACAGAATTGGTTTATGGGAGCGTCAGAAGGCAGCGCACTCTTGATACTCTCATCGATCAACTCGCCAAAAAGAAATCTCATCAACAACCACAAGACCTGCGTACTATCTTACATCTGGGCTTTTATCAGCTGCGTTATCAAGAGCGTATTCCCGCCTCTGCTGCTGTTAATACTACAGTCCAACTCGCTAAAGAAAACGGTTTTTCTGGACTCACGGGTTTTGTTAACGGTCTATTACGCCAGTATCTCAGAAAAGCAGGGGAGCAGGGGGGCAGAGGGGCAGGGGGGCAGAGGAGCAGGGGGGCAGAGGAGCAGGGGGGCAGAGGGGCAGAGGAGAAAGATTCTTTGTTACTTCCCCATTTTGATCCGTTAGAACTTCCAGAAAACCCTGTGGAACGCTTGGGTATTTTACACAGTTTTCCTGACTGGATTATTCAAGTTTGGTTAGAACAATTGGGTTTGACTGATACAGAACAACTGTGTGAATGGATGAACCAATCACCAACAATCGACTTGCGTATCAACCCACTTCGCACTTCCATTGAGGAAGTTGAGGCGGCTTTGGAATCTGTCGGTATTTTGGTGAGACGGATTCCTCATTTACCCCAAGCTTTACGATTTATTGGTAATACCGGGTCAATTCAAAAACTACCGGGTTTTAAAGAAGGTTGGTGGACTGTACAAGATGCTAGCGCTCAATTGGTAGGTCATTTGCTCGACCCTCAACCAGGTGAGGTGGTAATTGATGCCTGTGCTGCACCAGGGGGGAAAACAACCCATATCGCTGAATTAATGGCAGATGAGGGTAAAATTTGGGCTTGCGATCGCACTGCTTCTCGTCTGCGCAAACTTCAAGAAAATTCTCAACGGCTAAATTTACAATCTATTCAAATTTACACTGGTGACAGCCGCCACTTCAATCAATTTCAAAACACCGCAGACCGAGTATTACTCGATGCTCCATGTTCTGGTTTGGGAACTATGCACCGTCATGCTGATGCGCGTTGGCGACAGACACCAGAATCCGTCCGAGAACTTTCGGTACTGCAACGAGAATTGTTGACACATACATCAACTTTTGTCAAACCTGGTGGTGTACTAGTTTATGCAACCTGTACATTGCATCCAGCAGAAAATGAAGAAGTAGTTTCGGCGTTTTTAGCTGATTCACCTCAGTGGCAAATTGAGTCTCCTATTGACGTTGAGTTACCTGATTCTACCGAGAGTACACCTCAAGGTTGGTTTAAACTTTGGCCCCATCGACAGGATATGGATGGTTTTTTTATGGTGCGCTTAAGAAAAACCAATAATTCCGAGTGAATACTGTTTGGGATTGTACGATTTGGTGGAGGCCTGAATCTACCAGAGGAGGCAGCAATGGTTTCCCCTTCCAATGTGAAAAACTTAGTTAAAATCCTGATTGGAGCAGCCTGGATCGATGGCAGAATCCAGCCAGAAGAACGGCAATATCTCCGCGAAATAGCTCAAGCAAAAGGTTTAGCTAACGACCCAGAAATTAAGCCTTGGCTGTACGAATTAGTTCCTGTACAGCCAAAAGAATGCTACGACTGGGTGCGGGAGTATCTAGGCGATCGCCCCAGTCTTGAAGATTGCGAAAATCTGATTGAAGCCATCAGTGGCTTAATTTATAGCGATGGTGAAGTTGCCGTCGAAGAAGCCAGACTCCTGACGCAATTGCAGGATATAGCGAAGCCGAATGAGTCAACTCAACCAGCTCCTACTGCGCTTCTCAAACAAATTCAAAAACTTTACCGCCGTTGGGTTGAAGTCCAAAACTAACATTGAGTTATGAGTTGATCCAAGAGGAGGCGGTGAATTATCTCACTGCCTTTTTGTCTCTCTTTGTTTCCATACTTCGCGATAAATCAAGACGCGATTTATCGCGTCTCTACATGAGGGTTTTGGGGTTATCTGAACTGTGTTGGCTTAGAGGATGTTTTAAAAGTTCTTTAGTCGGTAACAAAACGTTTTAGATCCCCCTAAATCCACGCCAGTTGCTCATGGGGGAAACCCCCATGAGCAACTGGCGTCTCCCCTTGGGAGAAGACCGCACTGGCTCCCCTTAAAAAGGGGGACTTTGACTCCGGTTCCCCCTTTTTTACTATCCATTACCCGCATCTTTCTTAACAAACAGACAAAAT